>JAABTV010000042.1 GCA_011389685.1 Paracoccaceae bacterium | reverse complement strand
GACGAGGGTGGCCGCCACACGCCGTTCTTCGCCAACTATCGCCCGCAATTCTACTTCCGCACGACCGACGTGACCGGCACGGTGACGCTGGCCGAGGGCACCGAGATGGTGATGCCGGGTGACAACGTGAGCTTCAAGGTCGAGCTCATCGCCCCGATCGCCATGGAAGACGGGCTGCGCTTTGCCATCCGCGAAGGCGGCCGCACCGTCGGCGCCGGCGTCGTCAGCAAGATCATCGAGTAACCAGAACGGCCGCGCAGAGGCGCGTATCGCATGAATAGACCTCAAGGCCGCTCGTCTGGGCGGCCTTTTGGTGTTCGGCGCCCCGCACGCGCCGTTAACGACCTGCGCTTTGGCAGCATGTAACATGCTCTCATGAAACGATTCGGCTTTTTCCTGGCTTGTCTGGTCGCGTGCCTGGGTCCTGTTGCGGCGGAGGACAGTGATCCCGAAGAGCAACTCAGGATCCTGGCCTTGGCCGAACTCATTGAACTTCGTGTAAGAATTGACGACGAATTGCATCGCCGGGGCGTGATGCGGAGCGCCAATCAACTCACCGGTGAACTGGCCGAATTTCTTTATTCCCAGGCCTTCGGGTGGGATTTGTCGCGAAACTCGCAAAAAAGCCATGATGCGTTGCATGACGGGGTGCGCTATCAGATCAAGGCCAGACGCGATTACGGTCAGAACGGTGCCCGCCAATTGTCTGCCATCCGCAACCCGGAGGGGTTCGATTTTCTCGCGGTTGTTATCTTTGACCGGTTTTACAGGATCCGAATTGCAGCAATCGTGCCCGCCGCCCTGATCGTATCAAGGGCGCATTACGTGGGATACACCAACAGCTATCGGTTTCACTTCACCGATGAGATGCTGCGGTTGCCGGGGGTTGTCGACGTGACGGCAAGCCTGAGGGGCAGGGTAGCGATCCTGGTGCCACGCTTCAGTTTCAGCAAAACCAGTGAATTCAACCTTGCAATGCCAACGCGCGTTTCGTAAATGCGGTCTTGGCCTTAGGGGTATAGCTCAGCTGGTAGAGCGACGGTCTCCAAAACCGTAGGTCGCGGGTTCGAGCCCTGCTGCCCCTGCCATTTGGTAGTTTTTTAATTTCAAGTGACTGAGGGGGCCGCTGTCATGGTTCGTAACTGTTCTTCGTAGCAGATTCGTTCCAATGAGTGGGCTTCCCTGAGATGCACCCGACAATCTAGGCCAAGACCATTACGACCATCGATTCTGTGTTGTCGGTCGAGTTTGCTTGCACAGCATACACCGGCCAAAGGAGCTGTTGTCAAATCTGGTGTTTGAGGATTTTCATGCGGCGGCTTGATCTGGCTCTGATGGCTTGACGCCGTTTACAAGATCGACGCCTTGGATGGCGTCGGTGAGGTGGGCGAAGCCTCGGAGCCGACGCCAGCTTTTCTCAGCGCAGCAGCCGAGCTGGAACATCATGTGCAGCATACCGTCACGGCCCAGGCAGCCCTTGGTCCGTTTGAGCTATGGGCGGCGAGGAAATGTTGGAACTGTTCCCGTGCAATGGAGCCGACAGGGACGCCATTGACAATGCTAGGATCACCGAGATCGCGAAAGCCATGGCGACTGGCGGCACTGCTCTCGCAGTGGAGGCGGTGATTCAGCGGGAAAGCGTCTTTGAAAAGCAACACGCTGTTATTTCTCAGTATCGAGAAAAAAACCGGAGGGTCGAGAACGCCCGCAAAGGCACAGCCGGTCTCACCAGGCCGAGAGAGTTGAAGCGGGTGACCTTCAGAACTGTAGACTACGGATACAGGCCGGACACGTTCAGAAGCTCAAACGCCGTGCCCTAAGATGCCGAGTAGCGAAGTCAGCACGGATAGCGCGAAGCGGTGGAGATTCAGTCTGATCACCGCTCAGCGCTCCGGCTGGAGGGGTGTCGCTCCAGTAGGTGCGCTTGCTACATAACGCCGGAAAATTGATCAATGCTGCGCGCGCTGGCCCGCCCCCTCGTCCGGACCCCACCCACCCACCCGTCCGGCCGAAGGGGCTGTGGGCCAGCCGATCCGGCGCGGGCGGTCTTGCGGTTTGATTTGAAAGTGATCCCGGCCGCACAGGGCTTGGTCTGGCGGGGCGGAGCGGGCATGGTGGCCGAAACGGAAGGAGACGAGATGACCGGATTTCTGACGACGCATGTCCTCGATACCGCGCGGGGCTGTCCGGCGGCGGGGTTGAAGATCGCGCTTTACCGGATCGAGGGCGAGGCGCGGGGGCATGTGCGGACACTGATCACCAATGCGGACGGGCGCACCGATGAGCCTATCCTGCCGGCCGGGGAATTCGGGGTCGGGGTTTACGAGCTGGTCTTTCATGCCGGCGATTACCTGCGCGGCACGGGGCAGGCGGGGGACGCGCCGCTGTTTCTCGATCTCGTGCCGATCCGGTTCGAGGTGAGCGAGGCAACGCATTACCACGTGCCGCTGTTGCTGTCGCCGTTCGGCTATTCGACCTATCGGGGAAGCTGAAGCGCGGCGGCCATTCTCGTAGCCATGAAATCGAGAAAGAGCCGCATCTTGGGATCCTGTCGGCGGCGATGGGGGTAGAGCGCGCCCAGCGTGACCGGGAGCGGCGGCGTCTGTTCGAGCACGGGGCGGAGCGCGCCGCTGGCGAGGTGATCGGCGACTTCGAACACGGGTTTGAGGATGATCCCCTGGCCGTCGAGCGCCCAGTTGGTGAGCACGTCGCCGTCATCGGATTCGAACGGGCCGGTGACGGCAAAGCGTTTCACCCCCTCGGGCGTTTCCAGCGGCCATTGAAACTCCGGCGCGCCGGGATAGCGCAGGTTGAGGCAGTCATGCGTGCCGTTGACGAGCTCTTGCGGGCCTTGCGGTTCGCCGCGCGCCTCGAGATAGGCCGGCGCGGCGCAGAGCAGGCGGGGGCAATCGGCGATCTTGCGAATCCTGAGGCTGCTGTCCTCGGGCTGACCGAGGAAGAACAGGATGTCGAGCCCTTCGGCGGTGAGGTCGAGCTTGCGATCCGACAGGCGCAGGCGGATGTTGATCAGCGGGTAGTCGCGCTTGAACGCGGGCACCAGCGGGGCGATCAGGCGGCGCCCGATTCCGAGCGGCGCGGCGACATGGATGGTGCCGCGCGGATCGGCGGTGATCGAGGTGACGGCGGCCTCGGCCTCGGCGACGGCATCGAGGATGCGCTGCGCGCCGTCATAGAAGATGCGGCCCTGTTCGGTGGGGTTGAGCATGCGGGTCGTGCGCTGGAAAAGCCGCACGTTGAGGTGCTCTTCGAGCGAGGAGATGCGCGCCGAGGCGACGGCGGGGGAAATGCGCTGATCCCGGGCGGCGGCGGACATCGAGCCAAGCTCATGGACGCGCACGAAGGTTCGGATATTGTCGAGATAGGACATGGGGCACTGGTTTTTCCGGTTTTTTTGAAAGTGCTGGGATTATTTGGGTTATTCAAGGGAAAAGCGGCATCCGCTAGGCTGCGCCGTGCAATGAGACAGGAGGAAAGGCGATGTTCGAGATGGCGATCCTTTGGGATTGGGCGGGGTTTGCCGTGCGGTGGCTGCATGTGATCACGGCGATCGCGTGGATCGGGTCGTCCTTTTACTTCATCGCGCTGGATCTGGGGTTGCGGCGTGAGGGCGATCTGCGGGGTGCGGATGGCGAGGAATGGCAGGTGCATGGCGGCGGGTTCTATCACATCCGCAAATACCTCGTCGCGCCCGAGGCGATGCCCGAGCATCTGACCTGGTTCAAATGGGAGAGCTATTCGACATGGCTTTCGGGCGCGGCGCTGTTGTTGATCGTCTATTGGGCGGGGGGCGAGCTTTACCTCATCGACCAGCACAAGGCCGAACTGGCGCTGTGGCAGGGGATCGTGATCTCGGCGGCGTCGCTGGGGGTTGGCTGGCTGGTCTATGACCTGCTGTGCAAGAGCGGGCTGGGCGAGCGGCCGACGCTTCTGATGCTCTTGTTGTTCGCGCTGCTGGTGGCGATGGGCTGGGGGTTGAACCAGGTGTTTACCGGGCGGGCGATGATGCTGCACCTGGGGGCCTTTACCGCCACCATCATGACGGCCAATGTTTTCTTCATCATCATGCCCAATCAGCGCATCGTGGTGGCCGATCTCAAGGCCGGGCGCAAGCCGGATCCGAAATATGGCAAGATCGCCAAGCTGCGTTCGACCCACAACAATTACCTGACCCTGCCGGTGATCTTCCTGATGCTGAGCAACCATTATCCGCTGGCATTCGCCACCGAATACAACTGGGTGATCGCGGCGCTGGTGTTCCTGATGGGGGTGACGATCCGGCATTTCTTCAACGAGATGCATGCGCGCAAGGGGTTGCCGTGGTGGACATGGGCGGCGACCGTGGCGCTGTTTCTTGCGATTGTCTGGCTTTCGACGCTGGGCCAGGACGAGTTCGGCGCGGTGGAAGAGGCTGAGGCGCGCGCGATGACGGCGGCGGAGCAACGTTTTGCCAATGCCGAGGGGTTCGAGGATGTCACCTATATCGTGATGGGGCGCTGTTCGATGTGCCATGCGCGCGAAACGGGTTATGACGGGGTGCATCATGCGCCCAAGGGCGTGTTGCTGGAGACCCCGCAGGAGATCGCGGCGCAGGCGCGCGGGATCTATCTTCAGGCGGGGCTGAGCACGGCGATGCCGCCGGCGAATGTGAGCTGGATGGAACCCGAAGAGCGGGCGGCGATCGTGCGGTGGTATCGCGCGGCCATGGGTGCGGAGTTTGCCCTAGCCGGGGAATAGTGCGCGTGCGCGTTCGACGACGAAGTCGATGAACAGCCGGACCTTGGGGTCCTGCAACTTGCGGTGCGGGTAGAGGCAGGCGAAGGTCGAGGGCATCGGCGGGGTATCGGGCAGCACCTCGCGGAGCGCGCCGGTCGCGAGATGGGTCTGGACATCGAAACGCGGCTTGTTGGCGATGCCGTGACCGGCCAGCGCCCAATCGGTCAGCACGTCGCCGTCATCGGCGTCGAAGCGCCCGGAGACGTCGAGTTTCAACGGGCCCTGCGGTGTTTGCAGTGTCCAGAAATATTCCGGGCTGCGGGGGAAGCGCAGCAACAGGCAATTGTGATTGTCGAGCAGATCCTGCGGTTCCCGCGGCGTGCCGTGCCTGTCGAGATAGGCGGGGGAGGCGACGAGCACGCGCGGGGACGAGGCGATCTTGCGCAGCTTGAGGGTGCTGTCCTGCAATTCGCCAAGGAAGAACGCAAGGTCGAGCCGGTCTTCGAGCATGTCGATCTTGCGATCCGACAGGCGCAGTTGCACCTGAACATCGGGGAAGGCGGCGTTGAAATCGGGCACCATGGGCGCGATGACGCGCCGCCCGATGCCGAGCGGGGCCGAGACCCGCACCGCGCCGCGCGGGGTGCCGGCAAAGCCTGCGACGACGGCTTCGGCCTCGTCCAGCTCCTCGATCACCCGGCGGGCATGGTCGTAGAACAGCCGCCCCGCCTCGGTCGGGCCGAGCTTGCGCGTGGTGCGGTTGAAAAGCCGCACGCCAAGGCGTTTCTCAAGCTCCTTGATCCGGTTCGAGGCCACTGCCGGGGTCAGCCGGAGGTCGCGCCCGCCGGCGGTGATCGACCCGAGTTCGACCACGCGCACGAAAACCTTGATACTTTCGACATAAGGCATGGTGCGCGCTCCTGTTCGGGTGGTAGGATTGAAAGACCTCCATGATTTTATATGTTTCCTTGAAAGTGTCCAAGAAAACTCGTGGTTTAGATGGACGATGGAGCGGCTTAGACTCGGGGGCGGTTTGCACGAACGGGATTGGACATGACGATGGTGCGGCGAGAGATCCGGTTTCTTCTGAACGATGATGAAATCCGCCTGGGCGAGGTGGGGGCGGGTGACACGCTTCTGGATTTCCTCAGGATCGGGCAAAGGCTGACCGGGACCAAGGAAGGCTGTGCCGAGGGCGATTGCGGCGCCTGCACGGTGCTGGTGGGGCGGCTGAGCGATGCGGGCCTGCGCTATGAGCCGGTAAATGCCTGTATCCGGCTGCTGGCCAGTCTGGATGGCTGCCACGTGGTGACGGTCGAGCATCTGCGCGGGACGAATGGCGGTGTGCATCCGGTGCAGCGCGCGATGGTGGAGCATCACGGCAGCCAATGCGGGTTCTGCACGCCGGGAATCGTGATGGCGCTTTATGCGCTGTGGATGGAGACGCCGCGACCGAGCGAGACGCAGGTCGAGATCGCGCTTCAGGGCAACCTGTGCCGCTGCACCGGCTATGCGCCGATTGTCCGCGCGGCGCTGGCGGCGGCGGATCATGGCGGGCCCGAGGGCGATATCCTCGTGACCGAACGTGCGCGCGTTGCGGCGGCTTTGGCGGGGTTGCGCGATGGGGCACGGGTCGAGGTGACGCGCGATGGGCAACGCGCGATCCTGCCCGCCGATGTCGATGATTTCGCCGCCGTTTACGCCGCCGAGCCCGAGGCGACGGTGGTGGCGGGGGCCACGGATGTCGGCCTTTGGGTGACGAAATTCCTGCGCGATATCGGGCCGGCGATCCTGATCGGGCATCTCGACGGGTTGCGGAGGGTTGAAGAGGGGGCCGACGGGTTGAGCATCGGCGCCGGGGTGAGTTATTCGCAGGCCGAGGCGGCGCTGATCGGGGCGTTTGCGCATTTGCAGGAATACTGGCACCGGATCGCGGGATGGCAGGTGCGCAACATGGGCACGATCGGCGGCAATATCGCCAACGGATCGCCCATTGGCGATGTGCCCCCGGTGCTGATCGCGCTGGGCGCGCGGGTGGTGTTGCGCCGTGGCGCTGAACGGCGCGAATTGCCGCTCGAGGCGTTCTTTCTGGACTATGGCAAGCAGGACCGCGCGCCGGGCGAGTTCGTCGAAAGCGTGGTTGTGCCGCAGCCGGAACCGGGGGTGCTGCATGGCGCGTGGAAGGTCTCGAAACGCCGCGACGAGGATATTTCCTCGGTCGCGGCGGGGTTTGCGGTGACGGTGACGGAGGGCAGGATCAGCGATGCGCGGATCGCCTTTGGCGGCATGGCGGGCGTTCCCAAACGGGCCGGTGCGGCGGAGGCGGCACTGATCGGCGCGCCGTTTGACGGGGCGAGTTTCGCGCGGGCGGCCGAGGTGTTGCCGCAGGATTTCAAGCCGTTGAGCGATTGGCGGGCCAGCGCGGAGTATCGGATGCGGGTGGCGCAGAACCTGTTCCTGAGGTTCTGGGCGGTGCATGGTTCGGCCGAGCGCGCGGAATTGCGGAGGGTCGAGGCATGAGCGTCAAGGGTGCGACCCATCAGGCCATCGCCCATGACAGCGCGGCCAAGCATGTCAGCGGGCGGGCGGAATATACCGATGACATTCCCGAACCGGTGGGCACGCTCCATGCCTGTCTGGGCCTGTCCGAGGTGGCGCACGGGCGGATCCTCGGCCTGGACCTGTCCGGGGTTCTGGCCGCGGCGGGCGTGGTGGGGGTGTTGACGGCGGACGACATTCCCGGCGCCAATGACATCAGCCCGACGGGAATGGGCGACGACCCGGTTTTCCCGGCGGAAACGGTCGAGTTCCATGGCCAGCCGCTTTTCGCCGTGGTGGCGGTGAGCCGCGATGCGGCGCGCCGCGCGGCGGTGCGGGCCAAGGTCGAAATCGAGCCGTTGCCCCATGTTCTCGATCCGGTGGGAGCCATCGAGGCGGGCTATCCGGACGTAACCGCGCCGCTCAAGCTCGAACGCGGCCAGGTCGCGGCGGGGCTGGCCGGGTCGGCGCACCGGATCAAGGGGCGCATGGCGATCGGCGGGCAGGATCACATGTATCTCGAAGGGCATATCGCCTTTGCCATGCCCGGCGAGGACGACGACGTGGTGGTCTATTCCTCAACCCAGCATCCGAGCGAGGCCCAGCACATGATGGCGCATGTCCTGGGCGTGCCGTCGCATTCGGTGGTGGTCAACGTGCGGCGCATGGGGGGCGGTTTCGGCGGCAAGGAAACCCAGATGAACCTGTTTGCCGCGGTGGCGGCCCTTGCGGCGAAGAAGTGGAACCGCCCGGTGAAGATCCGCCCCGACCGCGATCAGGACATGATCGCCACCGGTAAGCGGCACGATTTCGTGGCCGATTACGAGGTCGGGTTCGACGGCGAGGGGCGTATCGAGGCGGTCGAGGGGTTGTTTGCCGCGCGCTGCGGGTTCTCCGCCGACCTGTCGGGGCCGGTCACCGACCGGGCGCTGTTTCATGCCGACAATGCCTATTTCTATCCGCATGTGCGGCTCCGCTCGCGGCCGATGAAGACCAACACCGTCTCGAACACCGCCTTTCGCGGTTTCGGCGGGCCGCAGGGCGTGATCGTGGCCGAGCGGATGATCGAGGAAATCGCCTATGCGCTGGGGCGTGATCCGCTGGAAATTCGCAAGGCGAATTTCTATCGCGAAGGCGGGGATGTGACGCCCTATCACCAGGTGGTCGAGGACAACATACTAGAGCGTATCGTTGGCGAGTTGGAGGAGTCGTCGGACTATCAGTCGCGGCGGCGGGCGGTGATGGACGACAATGCCAAGGGCGGGATCATCCGGCGCGGTATTGCCCTCACGCCGGTCAAGTTCGGCATCTCCTTTACCGCCACCTGGTACAACCAGGCGGGGGCGCTGGTGCATGTCTATAGTGACGGGTCGATCATGCTCAATCATGGTGGAACCGAGATGGGACAGGGGCTGAACATCAAGGTTGCGCAGGTGGTGGCCGAAGCGTTTGGGGTCGATATCGAGCGGGTCAGGATCACCCGCACCACGACGGAGAAAGTGCCGAATACATCGGCCACCGCCGCATCGTCGGGCTCGGACCTGAACGGCATGGCGGCGCTGGATGCTTGCGAGCAGATCAAGGCGCGGCTGGTGGATTTCGCCTGTGAGAGCCGCGGCGTTGCGGCGGACGAGGTCGCGTTCCTGCCCGGGCGCGTCAAGATCGGGGGCGAGGAGATCGGGTTCGACGATTTCATCCGCCAAGCCTATGTCGCGCGGGTGCAGCTTTCGGCGGCCGGATTCTACAAGACGCCGAAAATCCACTGGGACAGGGAAAAGGGCCAGGGGCGCCCGTTCTATTATTTCGCCTACGGCGCGGCCTGTTCGGAGGTGTCGGTCGATACGCTCACCGGGGAATACCGGGTCGAGCGGGTGGATATCCTGCATGATGTCGGCCACTCGCTCAATCCGGCGGTCGACCGGGGGCAGGTCGAGGGCGGGTTCATCCAGGGTGTCGGGTGGCTGACCAGCGAGGAATTGTGGTGGGATGGCGACGGGCGGCTGCGCACCCATGCGCCTTCGACCTACAAGATCCCGCTGGCCTCGGACCGGCCGCGCGTGTTCAACGTGGCGCTGGCTGAATGGTCGCAGAATCCCGAGCGCACGATCAAGCGTTCGAAGGCGGTGGGCGAACCGCCCTTCATGCTGGGGATTTCGGTGTTCGAGGCGATCTCGATGGCGGTGGCGAGCGTTGCGGAGTATCGCGAATGCCCGCGCCTCGACGCGCCGGCGACGCCGGAGCGGGTGTTGATGGCAATCGAGAGGCTGAAACAGGAAAGATGAGCGATCTGGCAAGGTTTCTGGCAGGCGAGGGCGATGTCGTGCATGTGAGCGTGGCGCGGCTCGAAGGGTCGGGGCCGCGCGAGGCGGGAGCAGGCATGTTCGTGTCATCCGGGGCGCTGCACGGGACCATTGGGGGTGGGCAGTTGGAATACATGGCGATCGACCATGCCCGGCGGATGCTGGCCGAAGGACAGGACCATACGGAGATGTATGTGACCCTTGGCCCGGAGAGCGGGCAATGCTGCGGCGGGCGGGTGTGGCTGGAACTGACGCGGCTGGATGCGCAAGGCCGCGCGCGGGCGGTCGCGGCCGAGACGAGAGACCGGGAGGGCGATCCGCAAGTGATGGTCTTTGGCGCCGGGCATGTCGGACGGGCGCTGCTGCGTGTGCTCGCGGCGCTGCCGGTGCAGACCGTGCTTGTGGACACGCGCGCGGCGGAGTTGGCGCGGGTCGATGCCGCCTGTGACAAGCGGTTGGTGGCTGTGCCGGAAGCCGAGATCGCGGGCGCGCAGTGCGGCGCGGCGGTGGTGATCGTCACGCATGACCATGCGCTTGACTTCCTGATCGCCGCCGAGGCCCTGAACCGGCCCGACCTCGCCTATGTCGGCATGATCGGGTCAAAGACCAAGCGCGCGTCCTTTCTCGGCTGGGCGCGGCGCAATGGGGTTGCGCTGGACGCAGAGCGGTTGTCCTGTCCGATGGCGGCGGAGCAGAAGGGCGACAAGCGGCCCGAGGTGATCGCGGTGCAGATCGCGGCCGAGGTGATGACACGGTTGGGGCAGGTCCAGATCATACGGGAAAGTATGGAGACACAAGAGTGAGCGAGCGTATCCTGCGCGGGCGCATCCTGAGCTTTCACCGCGAGCCGGTGGGGGCCGGGGACGAGGATGCGTTCACCTATCACGAGGATGGCGGGCTGTGGATCCGGGACGGCATGATTGCCGGGTGCGGATCGTTTGACGACGTATCGAGGAAGGCCGGGACGCTTGATGTGATCGACCACCGGCCGAACCTGATCCTGCCCGGCTTCATCGACCCGCATATCCATTTCCCGCAGGTGCAGGTGGTGGCCAGTTGGGGCGAGCAGCTTCTCGACTGGCTGCGCGATTACACCTTTCCCGCCGAGATGCGCTTTGCCGATCCCGAACATGCGGCGCGGATGGCCGGGGCGTTCTTCGATCTGCTGACGGCGCATGGCACGACGACGGCGGTGGCCTATTGCGCGGCGCATCCCGGGTCGGCCCGCGCGTTCTTTGCCGAGGCGCAGCGGCGCAACATGCGCATGGCGGGCGGCAAGGTCATGATGGACAGGAACGCGCCCGTGGGGCTGATCGACACGGCGCAATCTGGCTATGACGACAGCAAGGCGCTGATCGGGGAATGGCATGGGCGGGGGCGGTTGCTCTACGCGATCACGCCGCGTTTCGCGATCACCTCGACGCCGTCGCAACTGGCCGCGGCCGGGGCACTGGTGGCCGAGTTTCCCGATTGCTACATGCAGACCCATCTGTCGGAGAACCATGACGAGATCGCCGAGACCCTGCGCCTTTACCCGCATGCGCGCGATTACCTCGATGTTTATGACAGTCATGGCCTGTTGGGCGAGACGGCCCTGCTGGGCCATTGCATCCACCTTGAAGAGCGCGAGATCGCGCGGCTGGCCGAGACCGGATCGCACCCGGTGTTCTGCCCGACCTCGAACCTGTTCCTGGGCAGCGGGCTGTTTGACGATGCGGGGCTGCGCGGGCGGGGCATCGTGAACGCGATCGCCACGGATATCGGCGGCGGCACCAGTTTCTCGATGTTGCAGACGCTGAACGAGGGTTACAAGGTGTTGCAATTGCAGCGGCAACAGACCCACCCTTACCGCGCGTTTCACTGGATCACGCGGGGCAATGCGGTGGCGCTTGGGCTCGAGGACAGGATCGGCACGCTCGACGAGGGGAGCGAGGCGGATATGGTCGTGCTCGACGCGCGGGCGACGGCGGAGATGAAGCTGCGATACGAGACGGTCGAAACGCTGGCCGAGGAGCTTTTCCTGTTGATGATCCTGGGCGATGACCGGGCGGTGGCGCAGACCTATGTCGCGGGGGAGCCGATGAAAGTGCCCGGGTGATGCCGGGCAAGGAGGACGGGATGGACAAGCTGGATCTTGAAACGCTGATCGCCACGGCGCGGGGCGAGGTGCCTGCCGACATGGTGTTGCGCGGCGGTCGGGTGCTCGATGTCGTCACCGGCGAGATGATCAAGGGGGACGTGACAATTGCCGGGTCGGTGATCGTCGGCGTGGGCGAAAGTTACGAGGCGCATGAGGTCGTGGACGTGACCGAGATGACGCTGGTGCCGGGGTTCATCGACACGCATCTGCATATCGAAAGCTCGCTGGTCACGCCTTACGAGTTCGACCGCTGCGTCGGGCCGCGCGGCGTGACCACGGCGATCTGCGACCCGCACGAGATCGCCAACGTGATCGGGGTGCCGGGGATCGAGTATTTCCTCGAAGCCTCGCGCCACACTCTGATGGATATCCGCGTCAACCTGAGCTCCTGCGTGCCCTCGACCGAGATGGAGACGGCGGGGGCGCGGATCGGGGCCGGGGAATTGGCGGCGTTCAAGGATCATCCGCGGGTGATCGGCTTGGCCGAGTTCATGAATTATCCCGGCGTAATCCACCGCGACGCGGAGGCGATGGCCAAGCTGCGTGCCTTCGAGGGGCGCCATATCGACGGGCATGCGCCGCTGTTGACGGAGCGTGACCTCAATGCCTATGTCGCTGCGGGCATCCGCACCGAGCACGAGGCGACAAGTGCCGAAGAGGCGCGCGAGAAGCTGCGCAAGGGGTTGCGGGTGCTGATCCGCGAGGGGTCGGTGAGCAAGGACATGCACGCGCTGGCGCCGATCCTCAATGACCTCACATCGGCCTATTGCTGCCTGTGCACCGATGACCGCAACCCGCTTGATATCGCCGAGCATGGGCATCTCGATTACATGATCCGCAGCCTGATCGGCTTGGGCATTTCGCCGCTGGCCGTCTATCGCGCGGCGAGTCTTTCGGCGGCCGAGGCGTTCGGCCTCAAGGATCGGGGCCAGATCGCGCCGGGCAAGCGGGCGGATATCGTGGCGGTCGAAAGCCTTGAGGATTGCCGGGCCGGGCTGGTCCTGTCGGGTGGGGTGATCCTGAGCGATGCGGCCTATGGCGGTCGCGAGGTGATCGCGCCGGTGGGGCGGGGTTCGGTCAGGGCGCCGACGGTGGGCGCGGTCGATTTCCGCACCACCGGCAACCGCGAAGAGAGTGACGTGATCGGCATTCTCGAAGGCAAGATCATCACAGAACACCTGCACGAGAGCATTCCCATCACGGATGGTGACAAGCGCCCCGACCCGGCGCGCGACCTGGTCAAGATCGCGGTGATCGAGCGCCATGGCCGCAACGGCAACATCGCCACGGGCTTCGTGAAGGGGTTCGGCCTCAAATCCGGGGCGATTGCCTCGACCGTGTGCCACGATCACCACAATATCGCAGTGGTGGGGGTCGATTACGACGACATGGCGCTGGCCGCGAACCGGCTGGGCGAGATCGAGGGCGGGTTCGTGGTGGTGCGGGATGGCGCGGTCATGGCCGAGTTGGCGCTGCCGGTGGCCGGGTTGATGAGCCTTGAGCCATTCGAGGTGGTGCGCGATGCGCTGATTGCGCTGCGCGCCGCCGCGGCGGGCCTTGGCGTGGAATTGCAGGAACCCTTTCTGCAATTGGCCTTTCTCGCCCTGCCGGTGATTCCCGCGCTCAAGATCACCGATCGCGGGCTTGTCGATGTCGCGGGGTTCGAGATCATTTCCTGACCCCGTGTCGCCTGGCATTGACCGGGCTGCCATCCGCGGAGTGGTCGATTTCGTGAGATTCCGCGCCGATCGGGCGATCCTTTTCGCGCGCCCTCTTTTCTCGGGGTGGTCAGAGGTTATATAGAATGCCCGGGAGTGAGAAACCGAAATGCGAAGCGGTGAGGCGATGACAGCCTGGAATGTGACCATGTCGGACGAGAACGAAGGCGACGACGACGCGTCTGTCGTGGTCGAGACACGTTCAAAGACCAAGCGTCCGCCACTCTACAAGGTGCTTCTTCTCAACGATGATTATACGCCGATGGAATTCGTCGTGCATGTGCTTGAGCGGTTTTTCGGTATGAACCACGCGCAGGCCTTCGAGGTGATGCTGACGGTTCACAAGAAGGGCGTCGCCGTGGTCGGTGTGTTCTCGCACGAGATCGCCGAGACCAAGGTGGCGCAGGTGATGGATTTTGCCCGCCGTCACCAGCATCCGCTGCAATGCACCATGGAAAAGGAGTGAGGGCCGCGCGGCCCCGGCTGGCATGAGCGCGACGCGGCTTGCCCTGTTCCTGGACGATCAGCCGGGACTTCTTCCCGAGAGCGGCGGGATCGTCTTCATGGGGGCGGTTTCGGGCATCGACCTGTCGGGGCTGCCCAGGGACAGGCTTTACGTCGTCGCGCGGATGAAGCCGGATTTCGAGGCGTTCGAAGCCCATGAGATTGCCGTGGCCCTTGACCCGCCGGAGCAGGCGGCGCTGGCGATCGTGATCGTGCCACGTGCCAAACCCGAGGCGCGGGCACTCGTGGCGGCGGCGATGGCCTGTGCGGATGCGGTGATCGTGGACGGGCAGAAGACCGACGGCATAGACAGCCTTTTGCGCGAGATGCGCCAGCGATGCGCCTGTGGCGCGGCGTTTTCCAAGGCGCATGGCAAGACCTTTCTGGCCCGTGGCCAATCGGAGGATTTCGCGGATTGGGCGCAGGCCGGCGGGCCGCGTGTCATCGAAGGCGGTTTTAGAACCCGTGCCGGGGTGTTCTCGGCCGATGGAATCGATCCGGCCTCGCGCCTGCTGCCGGAGGCCCTGCCGGAGAAACCCGGCGCGCATGTGGTCGATGCGGGCGGCGGCTGGGGATATCTCAGCGCGGCCATTCTCGGGCGCAAGGGTGTCGAGCGGGTCGATCTTGTCGAGGCGGATCGTGTCGCGCTCGAATGTGCGCGGGAAAACCTGCCCGACGGGCGGGTGCAATTTCACTGGGCGGACGCGACGCGATGGATGCCCGAAACGAAGGCGGATGCGGTGGTGATGAACCCGCCCTTTCATGCCGGTCGCAAGGGCGAGCCGGAACTGGGCGCGCGGTTCATCGCGCAGGGCGCGCGGATGCTGGCCGCGGGGGGCCGGCTCTGGATGGTGGCCAACCGGCACCTGCCGTATGAAAAGGTGCTGAGAACCCATTTCCGCGAGGTCGAGGAGATTGGCGGCGACACGAGGTTCAAGATTTTCCGTGCCTCCGGGCCATCTCGCGCGCGGGGCTGATATCCCGTAACGTCGCAGGACGAATCAAGCAAAGGAGCGGCCATGTCGCTTTCGATTTCCGGAAAGACCGCGATCGTGACCGGGGCCGCCAATGGCGTCGGTCTGGCGATTGCGCGCCATTTCTCTGACAAGGGGGCGAATGTGATGTTCGCCGACATGGATGAAGAGGGGCTTGCCCGCGAGGTGGGCGAGGTCAAGGATGGCAGCAATGTCAGGTATTTCGCGGGCGATCTGCGCGAGAAGCTGACGATCGCGAATCTACTCTCGGCGACGATTGACGCGTTTGACCGGATCGATGTCCTGGTCAACGCGTCACGGCAGGTGAAACGATCCGACCCGCTCAACCCGGATGACGACGCGGTGGAAAACCTTCTACAGCAGAACCTGATGACCTCGCTCAGGCTGAGCCAGGTGGTGGCGAAACGGATGATCAAGCAGACCAAGGGCAATGACGGGCGGGCCGCGGGGTCGATCATCAACCTGTCAAGCATCCTGGCCTGCCGCGCCCATCCCGAGTTGATGGCGCTTTCGGTCTCGAACGCGGCGCTGGAACAGATGACCCGGTCGCTGGCGGTGGCGCTGGCAGGGAATGGCGTGAGGGTCAATGCGGTGGCGATGGGGTCGGTGATGAGTGCGAGCCTCAAGGATCATTTGCGGGAACACCCGGATTTTCGCAGCGTGATCGAACATGGCACGCCGCTGGGCCGGATCGCGAGCCCGACCGAACTGGCCGAGGCGGTGCAGTTTCTGGCCAGTGACGGGGCGGGTTTCATGACCGGCCAGGTCCTGACGGTGGATGGCGGGCGGTCGCTGCTGGATGCGGTGTCGGCGCCGGCGCATTGAATCGGGATGGAAAGGCAGGTCAGGTGACGGCGGATATGAGCGAGGAAAAGGCCAGGGCCAGCGCATGGTTCCGGCATCTGCGCGACGAGATTGTCGCGGCATTCCAAGGGCTTGAGGACAGCCAGACCGAAGGGCCGATGGCCGATCTGCCCGCCGGTCGCTTCGAGGTGAGCGAAACCCGCCGGGCGAGCGATGACGGGTCGGACGCGGGCGGGGGCCTGATGAGCGTGCTGCGCGGCGGGCGCGTGTTCGAGAAGGTCGGCGTCAATGTCTCGACGGTCCATGGCACGCTGGGCGAGCGGGCGCAGGCGGCGATGGCGGCGCGCAAGGGGCTGGCCGGCATGAAGGATGACCCGCGATTCTGGGCCTCGGGCATCAGCCTCGTGGCGCATATGCAGAACCCGCACGCGCCTGCGGTTCACATGAACACGCGGATGTTCTGGACGCCGCATGGCTGGTGGTTCGGGGGCGGGTCGGATCTCAACCCTTGTATTGAATATCAAGAGGATACGGAGCATTTCCACGCGGTTCAGAAGGCTCATTGCGACCGGCATGACCCGGCCTTCTATCCCCGGTTCAAGGCCTGGGCGGACGAGTATTTCCATATCCCGCACCGGAATCGGGCGCGGGGTGTCGGGGGGATTTTCCTCGACGATCACAATACTGGTGACTGGGAGGCGGATTTTGCCTTCATCCGGGATGTGGGACGGGCGTTTCTACCGGCCTTCCTGCCGGTGACGGAGCGGCGGCGCACCTTGCCCTGGACCGATGCGGACAAGGACAGGCAGTTGATTCATCGCGGGCTCTATGCTGAATACAACCTTGTATACGACCGGGGCACCAAGTTCGGGCTGGAAACCGGACATGACGCGAACGCGGTTCTGATGAGCCTGCCGCCGCTTGCGAAATGGTATTGATTCCAGAGGGTTGACGGGAAAGGGCGCGAGATGAAACTGGCGATTGTGACGGGTGCGGCGCGGGGGATCGGGCTGGCCACGACGCGGCTTTTGCGGCGCGACGGATGGCGCGTGGCGATGGTGGATCGGGACGCGCCGGAACTGGAGAAGGCGGCGGCGGGGCTGGAGGGGGTTGTGCCGATCATCTGCGATGTGAGCCAGCCCAGCCAGGTCGC
This sequence comes from Paracoccaceae bacterium, assembly GCA_011389685.1. Taxonomy (GTDB): domain Bacteria; phylum Pseudomonadota; class Alphaproteobacteria; order Rhodobacterales; family Rhodobacteraceae; genus Aquicoccus. The sequence goes on along the minus strand of JAABTV010000042.1, from coordinate 16,140 downwards.
GGCGATGGTGGCGGAAGTCGTTGAAAAGGAAGGCAGAATCGACGCGCTGATCAACAATGCCGGGGTGGCGGATTTCGGGCCGATCGACGAGACGGATTTCAAACGCTGGCGCACGGTGATGGAGACCAATCTGGACGGTATTTTCCTTTGTTCCCAAGAGGTTGCGCCCCATCTGAAAAAGGTGTCGGGGGCCATTGTGAACATCGCGTCGATCAGCGGGTTGCGGGCCTCGACCCTGCGGGTGGCCTATGGCACGTCGAAGGCGGCGGTGATGCATCTCACCCGGCAGCAGGCGGCGGAATGGGGCGAATGGGGGGTGCGGGCAAATTGCATCTGCCCCGGACCGGTGCGCACCAAGCTGGCCATGGCGGTGCATAGCAAGGAAATTATCGAGGCATATCATGATGCTATTCCCCTCAACCGCTATGGCAGCGAGGACGAGATCGGCGAGGTGATCGTGTTCCTGTGCTCGGGCAAGGCATCGTTCGTGTCGGGACAGATCATCGCCGTGGATGGCGGGTTTGAGAGCACCGGGATCGGGCTTCCGGCATTGCGGCGGTGAGGCGCGCGGCAAAAGGTTAATGTCGTCGCTGGGCCGGGAAACGGGGGGTGACATCCGGCTGCCGTCCGGCTGCCACCCGGCTGCCGGGCGAAGGTTTACGTTTCATTGAGGAACCGGGTTAATGCAGCGTGCGTTGCCCAGCGTCCCGGCCCGTCTTTGGCAAAGCCTCGTGCAGGATCAGGCGAGCGAAAGCGTCGTGACGAGATAGGCCGCATAGGCGGCCAGCAGGATCGCGCCTTCGCGCCGGTCGATGCGCCGCCCGGTGGTGGCGAAGATCGCCAGCACGATGGTGGCCGCCAGCATGGCCCAGATGTCGAAACCGATTACCTGTTGCGGCACGTCGAGCGGGTGGATCAGGGCGGTCAGGCCGAGGATGCCGAGGATGTTGAAGATGTTCGAGCCGATGATGTTGCCGAATGCCACATCGCCCTGTCCCTTGCGCATGGCGATCAGCGTGGTGACCAGCTCGGGGGTCGATGTGCCGATCGCGACGATGGTGAGACCGATGACGGTTTCGGATATGCCGGCCGCGGCGGCCAGTCCGACCGCGCCGGAGACCAGAAACCGCGCCCCGAGGATCGTGATCGCGAGCCCGGCCAGCGCGATGAGCGCGGACCGCATGAGACGGGTCGGCGCGGGGCCGGGCAGCAGATCGGCCTCGGCCGCATAGAGCGCCGCCGCGGGGGTCGCGGAGCGGCGTTCGCGCAGGATCGTGAACCCGAGGTAAAGCCCCAGCAGGACGACCAGGACCGCACCGGTCCCGCGCCCCAATGTGCCCCAGAGAACGGCAGCGGTACACAGCAGCGTCGCGGCCAGCATCACGCCACCATCCCGGCGCAGCGCGGCCGGATCGACGACAACCGGATGCAGGAGCGCGGCAAGGCCGAGGATCAGCAGGAGGTTCCCGATATTGCTGCCCACGATATTGCCGATGGCAATGCCTGGCGACCCCGAGAAGGCTGCCTGAAGCGAGGTGACAAGCTCGGGCGAGGAGGTGCCGAACCCGACGAGCGTGAGGCCGATGACCATCGGCGAGATGTGCATTGCCTGTGCCACCGAGACCGCGCCGCGCACCAGAAGGTCACCCCCCACGATCAACCCGGCAAGGCCGGCGATCAGCCACAGAAGATCAATCATCACAGCCATCCCTGGTTTCGTGGTCCCGGCCCTTGCGTGCGGACCGGATACGGCATCGCGCCGGCCAGACCGGGGGCCAGACCGGGGGAAGGAATCGCCCGGTTTTGGGGCAACGCCATGATACCCGCATTGTCGGCCTCCCGGGAGTCATGATTTCGTTCGGGCGACAAGGTGAGGTTTCAAGGCAGGTTCGTATTATTCGAGATTATTGATGCGTTAAGTAATTGTGACGAAAGGAGGAATTTTGATTTCGGGAATTGGAATTGATCTAAATCATGTTCTGGCGGCATGGGTCGGGATAGGACCGCAGATGACGGGAAACGCGAGATTCGAAGTGGGCTGAGGGAGGCCTGACAACATGAAAACCCGACATCTGATTTCCACCACGGCGCTGACAGTCGCGCTGGCCGGGGCGGCCACGGCGAATGAACTGCGCGACTATGCCAAGGATATCTTCGAGCCGCTGCCATCGACCATTCCGGCGCTGGCCGAAAACCCCGTCACCCCCGAGAAGATCGACCTTGGCAAGGCGCTGTTCTTTGATCCGCGCATGTCGGCCTCGGGGGTGTTTTCGTGCAACTCGTGCCACAACCTCGCCACGGGCGGTGACGACAACATGGCGACCTCGATCGGCCATGGCTGGCAGAAGGGGCCGCGCAACTCGCCCACGGTTCTGAATGCCGTCTTCAACACCGCGCAGTTCTGGGATGGCCGCGCGCCCGACCTGGCGCAGCAGGCCAAGGGCCCGGTTCAGGCCGGTGTCGAGATGGCCAACACGCCGGAGAACGTGGTTGCGACGCTGAATTCCATGCCGCAATACGTGGAGTGGTTCGAGGCGTCCTTTCCGGCCGAGGACGAGCCGGTGAGTTTCGACAATTTCGCCAAGGCGATCGAGGCCTACGAGGCCACGCTGATCACGCCGGCGCCGTTCGATGCCTGGCTCAATGGCGATGACAACGCGCTCAGCGCGGAGCAGGTCGCGGGGATGGAGCTGTTCATCGACAAGGGCTGTGCCTCTTGCCACAACGGCGTGAACCTTGGCGGCAACGGCTATTACCCGTTCGGACTGATCGAGAAGCCGGGGGCCGACATCCTGCCCGAGGGCGACAAGGGGCGGTTCGCGGTGACCGAGACGGCGGATGACGAATACGTGTTCCGCGCCTCGCCGCTGCGCAATATCGACCAGACCGCACCCTATTTCCATTCCGGGCTGGTGTGGGATCTCAAGGTCGCGGTGCAGATCATGGGCGAAAGCCAGCTGGGTGAGGATCTGAGCGACGGCGAGGCCGACCAGATCGTCGCCTTCCTTGGCAGCCTGACCGGCACCATGCCGCAGGTGGTCTATCCGATGCTGCCGGTCGAGACCGCAACGACACCGCGCCCGACGGGCGAGGTCAAGTAACCACGGACCCGGGGCCGGGTGTTCGGCCCCGGGTTTCGCCATGCCGGGAGACGCGCGCGCGTCCTCGCGCAATTTGCGCCTCGCCGTGGCTCAGCATGGCTGTGCCATCCATCTGGTCGTCAACCCCGCGGTGAAAAAGCAGTTGAGCGAAGCCGTCATGCCGAGCGGGTGTCGGTGGTCAAGGGAATACTCCTAATGGCGCATTAGAATTTAACATTTAGCACAGCCGCCGCCGCGGCGTAACTTGGTTCCCAAAAGTTGATTTCAGTGACGTGTCCCTTGCGCCGGGCAAATCGTCGCATTCAGGGGATTCCATTATGGGTGTCAATTCCACCATCCTGCGTTTCGAGACCTTGCAGCAATCCCTCTGGCGGCCCGGCCCGGCCGAGTCCTTCTCGTTCGATACCGGCGACACGATGATCTATACCCTGCCGCCGGTGCGGTGGGATATCGGGTTCGATCTGCTGGGCAACGGCATCGAGGGCGAGTTCTTCTTCGATGCCCGTTTCGGCCTGTTCGCCTATGCCGACCTGGGCACGGGCGGGCATTTCGACGCCTATTACGACATCGAGGTGAAGGTGGGCATGCCTTCGGCGATCATCGCCGGCGACGACATGATCTTTGATTTCTCCGACTACCGGGTGGTCGATTCGGGCATCACGACGGTCGGCGCGGGCACCTCGGGCACCTCGGCGTCGGGGACCATCGGGGCGGGGTTGGACCTGATCATCGAGCTGCAGGCCGGGATTCGCGACTTTTCCTATTTCACATGGTTCGGGGGCGATGGCCCGTTCACCTTCAACTTCTTTGACGTGGACCAGCAGATCGAGCTGATCGGCGTGACGCTGGACGATCCCGAGTTCAGTTTCGAGCTGTTCAAGGGCCTGACCCTGACCGCGCAGCTGCCCACCGGGGCGAGCATCACCGACTCCACCAGCACCAATGGCGGCGGCAAGGTGGCGGGCAGCGGCATATCGGATCGCGAGTTCCTGACTCTGGATGCCGATCTCGACGAATTGCTGGTGCGGCTGACCAAGGAGATTCCCAAGGTCGGCGCGGTCACCAAGGTGCTGGGCGAGACGCTGTTCGCCGAACACCGGCTGGATCTGAACAAGATCATCTCGCAGATCCCCAAGGGCAAGGTGGGCCTTGATTTCACGCTGCTGGATGTCAGCGCCTCGGCCGGGCTTGCGATCACCGAGGAGGTGTCGCTGGACATCAACCGCCCCGGCACGCAGATCCCCGACGTGATGGTGCGCCTGACCTCGGACAACGGCACGCCGGGCAATACCGGCGACGACTTTTCCGAGACCACGCAGCTGGGTCAGTCGGTGGCGCTGGCCTCGCCCACCACCGGCGTGGGGGATGCGAACATAACGGCCGAATATTTCATCAACAGGGCCAGCTTTTTTCACGGTGTCGGGCTGGGGCTGAATGTCTCGGTCACGGTGGACATACTCTATGGCAAGCTGTCGGGCGACTGGGTGCCGAGCTTCCTGGAATTCGGGTTCGGACCGCTGTTCACCAAGACCTTTCCCGAGGGCGGGTTCACCGCCAACCTGGGCAATGTCTATACCGACACGTTCGAGGTCGCCGGCGATGCCTTCAACACCGAGGAGCGCGATTACAGCGTGTTCTATGTCGAACAGGCGCTGGCGCCCACCGGCTGGAACCCGACCCTGCCCGGGGCCGAGGAACGCATCTATGCCTATTTCCAGGCCGCCTATGACCAGATCGCGGCGGTGCAGGCGCAGTATTCCGATAGCTACAGCAACATCCAGCCGCAGGGCACGCCGCAGTCGAGCTATGATTTCTCGGGCACGGCATCGACCCTGTTCGTCTGGACCGGGGCGTTCGATCAGAGCGTGACGCTGGGCACCAGCAATGGCAGCATGGCGGTGGTCGACCTGTCGGGGGCGACGACGACGCTGGAAAACCTGCGGGCGGCGCAGAACGGTTTCAATTTCATCGATTGGGATATCAGCACGTTAAATGTTTACAACCGCGCCGATTCCGCAGGGGCCGCGTTCAGCCCGGGCGTCAAGTATGAATGGGAAGGCAAGGAGTTCTCGACCAACTACACTGCCGAGGTGGTCGGCGGGGTGCGTGGCGATGTGCTGTTCTATCGCGCCGGTGCGAGTTTCTTTGACGGCGCCGACAATATCGGCAGCGAATATGACCTGTTCATCGCCGATTTCTCGGTTGCGCACCCCAATGACGCGGTGGAATGGGACCTCAATGACGACAGCGTGCAGTTGTTCGGGTCCGTCGATATCCGCAACGTCGAGGCGGTGGGCCTGACGACCGGCAGTGGCGAGGATTACATCGTCACCCAGTTCGGCGGAGGTCGCAACGCCCTTATCACCGGCGCGGGCAAGGATATCGTCGACCTCATGCCCAACCGCCATGGCGATATCGCGGCGCTGGGCGACGATGACGATGCCCTGCTCTATTCCTGGACCAACCAGACCGCGTCGAATACCGCGCCCGAGGCCGATGCCGTCAGCGGTGGCACCGGTAACGACCATGTCTTTGTCACCACGCTGAACAACGGCCTGCGCTATGACATGCGACTGAATTTCGAGGGGACATTCTGGCAGTTTGGGGGTGGCGGCATCGGTCATGACGCCGAATTCCAGCAGGTCGGGAACCTTTATGATTCCCTTGCGAATTTCAGCTTTGGCATCCTGACCGGGAACACTGCGCTGGACAACGCGGCCGGAGGCGGCACTGCGAACAGCAAGTTCGGGGTGAACGTCAACCATATCGCGCTGATCAACGGCACCACCGATCGCGGCAGCCTGCGCATCCTGCCCGATGTCGAACAGGTCAGCGTGATCAACGCCAATACCGGGTCCGACCTGATGATCTATATGGGCGGCACGCGCTATATCGGGGGCAGTGCGGGTTTTGGCGGTTATGATACCTTCGCCGCCGATTTCGCCCGGTTCGAGGGGCTTTACGGCACCCAGGACGGCGTGCGCATCCGCCCGACAGGTCTCGAGATCGACGGCTATTGGGGCGAGACGGTCATCGACGGGTTCGAGCGCTGGCTGGTGCGCGGCACCTCGGTCAATGATTTCCTGCAGGGCGGCACCCGCGACGACCATCTCGAAGGCGGTCAGGGCAATGACACGCTGGATGGCGGGCGCGACGGTGTCGGCGACCGGCTTTATGGCGGTGACGGCAACGACCTGATCGTCTGGCACGACAACGGGTCCGACACGATCCGGGGCGGCGACGGTATCGACACGCTGGACATCCGCGCCACCGCGTCCTCGCCCAACCGTTTCGTCTATCGCTTTACCGCGGACGAGGCGGGCAACACCCTGCTGGGCGATTTCATCTATTACTATGCCTATGACACGATCGACGACCTGCTGATCGCGCTGGACCTGTTCCTGGACCCGGACGTGTTCAAGGGCCATTCCTTTGACGGCAGCACCTTCACCCACACATCGGGCATCGAGCGCACCAATGTCGTGGGCTCGGATGACGAGGACGACCTGTTCTTCTATGACGGCGGCACGGTCTATGACGCCGGGGCCTGGCGGGCGGATGGCGAGAACACCTTTGTCGGCGACCTGAGCCATTTCGAGGTCTCGATCGACTTCCAGATCGACGACGACGAGGCCGACAGCATCGTTCTGGCCAACACCACGCTGGTCAAGGGGATGGACCGTGCGGTCCTGAAGGCGGGCGCGGGCAGCGACGTGCTGAGCGGTGGGCGGCTCAATGACTATTTCCACGGCGGCGCGGGCGACGACACCATCCTGGGCGGCGGTGGCGACAACATGCTGGACGGTGGCGAGGGGTCGGACCTGTTTTTCTGGAGTGCCGAGGGCAACGACACCATCCTGGGCGGCGTCGAGGGTGCGTCCACCAGCGACCTCGACCGCGATGTGGATGCGCTGGTCATGGGATGGGAGGACGGGCCATCGTCGCTTTTGCTGTGGCGCTTTACCGGCCCGTTCACCGAGGAAAGCATCACGCCCACGGCGCTGACGGCGGCGTCCAGCCATGACGACATCCTGCTGGCCTCGTATTTCCTGCCGCAGCTGTTGCGCACCGAGTATGAGGTCGCGGGCCGCAGCGTCCGGTTCGAGGCGATCGAGGAGGTCGATATCGCGGCGTCGAACGACCATGACGACGTGGTGCTGTTCCATTACGGCACTGCCTATGTGGGCGGTGACACCGATGGCGACCTGTTCATCGCCAATTTCACCCGGGGGCGCTATTTCCCGGGGTCCGAGCCGGATTATGGCGACCTGCATTTCCGTGCCGACCGGGGCGACGGCGAGGCGCATGACATCGGCGACGGCACCCTGCTGAGCGGGTTCGAGCGGTTCCACCTGATCCTGGCCGAGGGCGATCATATCGTCGAGGGTGGCGATCTGGGCGATTACGTCGATGGTGGCGACGGGGCGGTGCAGTTCCTGTCGGGCGCGGGCGACGATTTCTTTCGTGGCGGATCGGGCGGGCGCAACCTCATGGTGCACAGCACCGGGAACGACCGCTACGAGTTGTTCGGGGCGCGGAATGACCTTGCCTATGAGGCCACGGATGCGGTGACCGTTGAGGCGATCGACGATTTGACGGGCGATCCGGCCGGCGCGCTGCTGGAGGCTGGTATCAGCGATTTCGCCGATTTCCAGGTCCTGACCACGCATGGTCTCCGCTACGAGATGTTCCACGGCGCCAACAGCCTTTATGTCTACGGTCAAGCGACCAGCGTTCTGGCGATCGGCAGCGACGGGAATGACGTGCTGATCGGCGGCGATGGCGAAAGTCGTTTGATGGGCGGTGCGGGCGATGACGTGCTGATCACCGGGAGCAACGCGTCAACCGTGATGATGGGCAGCACCGGGGCCGATACCTATGTGTTCGGCGCGACGATCTTCGGCAATGCGACGATCCTTGACGAAAGCGACAGCGACACCGTGCTGATGTTCCTTGAGGCCGAGCAGGGCGATATCAGCTACCAGATCGAGGGCACCACGCTGCGCATCGACGTCGAACCCGCCGGGTTCGTCCCCAGCCAGGTGCGTATCGAGGGCTATTTCGAGGACAGCGTGGCCGGGCGCGGATTCACCATCCAGACCACGGACGCGACATTCGGGATCGACCTTGGCGGGTTGACCGGCTTTACCGGCGCGCCGGTGCCCGAGCTGACCGTGCTGAGTGGCACCGATGGCGACGATGAATTCGGCCCCGGCAACCACCTCGGCCGGCGGATCGAGCTGTTCGCGGGCGACAATTTCGTCATGGGCGGCCCCGGGTCCGACACGATCCTGGGCGGCGCCGGGCGCGATGCGATTTCCTATGCCGAGGCGCCTTCGAGTGTCGAGGTCAACATGTTCCAGCAGCGCGGTTTCGCGGGCTGGGCCGAGGGCGATGTCTATAACCTCGTCGAGATGGTGGTCGGGTCGGAGTTCGACGACACCATCGTCGGCTCGGGGGATGACAATTCCCTCGCCACCGGTGGTGGCAACGACGACGTCTATGCCGGCGGGGGCGACAACACCGTCTTTCTGGGCGAGGGCGACGACACCGCGCAGGCCAGTTACGGTGACGATCTGATCTATGGCGAGGAAGGCGACGACTATATCGAGGGCGACGAAGGCGGGGTCGATGGCGGCAAGGACACGCTGTTCGGCGGGGCGGACAACGATACGCTGTTCGGTCATGCCGGGCGCGACCTGTTGTTCGGTGGCGATGGCGATGACGAGCTGCATGGCGGGGCGGATGACGACGTTCTGATGTATGAGGCGGGCACCGACCTGTTTTTCGGCGGCGCGGGCGAGGACTGGGCCAGTTTCTTCGGCCTGGAAACCGGCATCACCTTCGATCTATCCGGCACGGGCGAGGTGCGCGAGAATACCGGGCCGGGCGGTGCGTTGCTGGCCACGCTGACGGGGGTCGAGGCGGTGCGCGGCACCGATTCCGACGACCTGATGATCGGCGACGGCGAGGATAACAGTTTTGACGCCCAGTTCGGTGACGACACGATGGTCGGCCATGAAGGCGACGACACGTTCCTCGGGTTCGGTCCCAACGACCTGGTGGATTATTCGCAGGAAACCGGGAGCCAGGGCATCGACCTGGTCTGGCAGGCCTTCGGGCCGACGCCCAATTATGTCACCGGCACCGACAGTCACGGCGATACCGACGTTCTGGACGCTGTCGGACGTGTGCGCGGCACCGACATGAACGACAACATCCAGGGCAACCAGCGCGACAACGTGATCTGGGGGATGGATGGGTTTGACGTGATCTCGGGTCTGGGCGGCGATGACCTGATCCACACGGGCGAGGGCAACGGCGATCTCTTGTTCGGCGACCAGGGCAATGACACCTTGATCGCCGATGGTGGCTTCGCCAACGATCTGCGCGGCGGTGACGATGACGACATGCTGATCTCGGGGCCCGGATCGGCCAGCAACACCTTGCGCGGCGGTGCCGGGTTCAACACCGCCTCGTATATCGACCGCACAATCGGGATCGAGGTCGGACTGGAATTTGCCTCGGGCTATACCGGCGATGTCTACACCAGCGGAACCGACAGCGACACGCTTTATGACATCCAGCACATCATCGGCAGCCAGGGCAACGACACGTTCCGCGGCGGCGACGACGACGACATCTTCAGCCATGCCGGCGGCCTCGACCAGGTGTTCGGCGGCGCCGGCGCCAACACGATCACCTTCTTCTATTTTGACGCGGCGGTGTCGGTCGTCACCGGGTCGGGCGACGTGTTCACCAACGATCTGGAAAACGCCAATGATCCGGCCGGCCTGGGCAGCATCCGCAAGATCATGGGGTTCGAGGATATCCAGACCATCGAAGGATCGCGCTTTGATGATGCGCTGACCGCGAATGGCGGTGGTTTCGTGCTTTCGGGGGGAGAGGGGGACGACACGCTGCAAAGCAACCTTGGCGACAATTTCCTGCTTGGCGGCGACGGTGACGACACGATCATCCTCGATCCGCAGACCACGGGCATGGTTGTCGCGGATGGTGGCGGGGATACCGATTTCCTGCGTGCGCGCGACGGGTCGATCGCGGTCCGGCTGAGCCTCGCCGACGGGCGTGGCGGCGATGTGGTGAAAGGGGTCGAGGGGCTGATCGGCACTGTCGGGGATGACACGCTGATCGGCAATGCCGGCGGCAACATCTTCCGCCCCGGCTTTGGCAATGACGAGATGACGGGGTTCGACGGCGACAACCTCTTTGTCTACAGTGGCGGCAATGACACGGTCTTTGGCGGCAACGGCCGCGACGCCATCGACCTTAGCGAGTTCGCCCATGCCGCGCGCGTCGATCTGGGCAACACCGAGACCGTGCGCACAAATGACAGCGCCAGCGCCGAGGAACAGCCCGGCATGCGCGTGGCCGTCGAAGTGCCCGACGTGAACGTGGAGAACGTGATCGGCAGCGCGCAGTCGGACCACATCACCGGCACGTCCGACACCAACATGTTCAACGGCGGGCTGGGCGACGACACCATCATCGGCGTCGGGGGCGACAACATCTTCGTCTACGAGGGCGGGGTCGATAGCTGGACCGGCGGCAGCGGCGCGGACAGCGGCAACTTTTCGCAGTTCGGATTCGCCATCGACGTCAACCTGCTGACCCCGGGCGTGAATATCCGCCATCGCGGCGGCACCGATGTGCTGTCGGGCAGCTTTGTCGACATGGTCGCCGCCACCGGGATCGCGCATCTGCTGGGCACCGCCTTCGACGATCGCATCCTGGGCGATCACGGCGCCAACGAGATCCATGGCATCGGCGGCGATGATCGACTTTTCGGGCGTGACGGCAACGACCAGGTTCACGGCGGCGACGGGGCGGATGAAATATATGGCGGGGCCGATCAGGACACGCTGTCCGGCGGCGCCGGGTCCGACACGCTTTATGGCGGCGCGGGGCAGGACATGGTCTTTGGCGGCGCGGGCGACGACGAGGTCCGGGGCGGCGCCGGCGACGATACCGTGAGCGGCGACGAGGGGGATGACGCGGTTCACGGCGATGCCGGGAACGACACGCTGTTCGGCGGGGCCGGCGATGACACGCTCGAGGGCGGTGACGGCGGCGATGAATTGCAGGGCGACGTGGGCGAGGATCTGCTTTCGGGTGGTGAGGGCAGCGACACGGTGTCGGGCGGAATCGGTGATGACACGCTTCATGGCGATGGAGGCGACGACACGCTTGAGGGCGGTGCTGGCAACGACATGCTGGTCGGGGGATCGGGCGGTGATTTCCTGAACGGCGGCGAAGGCCGTGACATGGTCAGCTATGCCGGATCGGCACTCGGGGTGACGGCCTCGTTGCAGACCGGGGCGGCCAGCGGGGGCGATGCCGCGGGCGACAGCTTCCTGAGAATCGAGGATCTGTCGGGCTCGGCCCAGGCCGATGAACTGGAAGGCGACGACAGGAACAACCGTCTCCATGGTGAGGGTGGCGACGACACCCTGCGCGGGCTCGAAGGCGATGACCGGCTTTGGGGCGGGGACGGCGCGGACGACCTGTCCGGTGGCGCCGGCAAGGACCTGCTCGATGGCGGCGCGGACGGCGACACGCTGGACGGTGGTGCGGGCGACGATACGCTTCTGGGTGATGCGGGCGAGGACAGCCTGCTGGGCGGCGACGGTCAGGACCAGCTCGATGGTGGCGATGGCCGCGACACGCTCGCTGGTGGCGCGGGCGACGACATCCTGAAGGGCGGCGACGGCGACGACCTGATCCTTGGCGATGAGGGGATCGACGCGCTTTATGGCGGCGAAGGCGACGACACGCTCAGAGGCGGGGCGGGGGGTGATGCGCTTTACGGCGGGTCGGGGCGCAACCGCGCCGATTATGACGGCGCACCCGAAGGCGTCTTTGTCGACCTGCAATCCCCGGGCCTCAACACCGGCTGGGCAGCGTTCGATCTTTACGTCAATATCCAGGATCTCGGCGGATCGTCCGGTGACGACGACCTGCGTGGCGACGGGCAGGGCAACGTGATCCATGGCGGTGCGGGCGCCGATACCCTGCGCGGCCGGTCCGGTGATGATGTCATCCATGGCGGGATCGGCAACGATGTGATCGCCGGGAACAGTGGCAACGACACGCTCCGTGGCGGCGATGGCGACGACCGGATCTTCACCGGGCTGGACGACAACATGGTCTGGGGCGACGCCGGCGCGGACGAGATTTACGGCGGCGTGGGGGCCGACATCCTGCGCGGCGGATCGGGCGATGATTCCATTCATGGCGGTGAGGGCAACGATGTGATCGCCGGCAATGACGGCAACGACACGCTGGAGGGCGAGGACGGAAACGATCGGATCTTCACCGGGTTGGGCGACAACATGGTCCGGGGTGGCGACGGCGCCGACGAGATTTTCGGCGGCCTCGGGTCCAACACCCTGCGCGGCGGCTCGGGCGATGATGTGATCGAGGGCGGCGAGGGCAACGATGTGATCGCCGGGAACAGCGGCAATGACACGCTCCATGGCGGGGAGGGTGACGACCGCATCTTCACCGGGCTGGGCGAGAACGTGGTCCGGGGTGGCGGCGGCGCGGACGAGATTTTCGGCGGCGAGGGCAATGATGTGATCGCCGGCAACGACGGCAACGACATGCTTTATGGCAATGGTGGCGCGGACCGTATCTTTACCGGGTTGGGTGACGACATGGCCTGGGGCGGCGATGGAGCGGACGAGATCTTCGGCGGCGTGGGGGTCAATATCTTGCGCGGCGAGGCGGGCGATGACGTGATCCATGGCGGCGATGGCGACGACGTGATCGCCGGCAATGACGGCAACGACATGCTTCATGGCGATGGCGGCAATGACCGCATCTTTACCGGCACCGGCGACAACCTGGCCTGGGGCGACGATGGCGCCGACGAGATCTTTGGCGGCGGTGGCGCGAACCTGATCCGCGGCGAGGCGGGCAATGACATCCTGCAGGGCGGCACCGGCAACGACACGCTGGCCGGCAATGACGGCGCCGACACGATCCATGGCGGCGCGGGCGACAACCGGCTGATCGGCGGTCTGGGGGATGACAGTCTTCTGGCCGGATCGGGCGATGACACCATGCAGGGCGATGCGGGCGCGGATATGTTCATCTGGACCGACGCCGCGCAGAGCCCCTGGGACAGCCGCGACACGGTGGCGGATTTCGAGAGCGGTGTGGACCGGATCGACATCGCCGCGATCCAGCCCGGCCTCAGCTTCGCGCCCGGCGGCTTTACCGGGTTGGCGGGGCAGGTCTGGTTCTCGGACACCACCAGCACGCTCTGGGTGGACCTGAACGGCAGTGGCGGGGCGAATTTCGGCATCAACCTCGATGGCGTGACAGCGATTGACGCGGGCGATCTGATCCTCTGAGGGACGGCGGGCCGGCGGTTGATCGAGATCAAACCGCTGGCCCGCCCAATCTGCTAGGAGGGTCGGGCGCGCGCCGTATTCGGCCGCGACGATCCGGGCCGCTGTTTTCGCGACGCCGGGTCATGGGGCCGCGTTTCGCATATGCCCTGCACAGGAGAGCCCGCCATGAGCACACCCGTTTTCCAAGGACCCGAAATTCTGGTCAACACGACGGCCACGAATCAACAGTACGAGCCTGCAGTTACCACGCTGTCTGACGGCCGCTTCGTTGTCGCATGGACCGGGACGAGCGGTGACGGCTCAGATTCCGCCATCATCGGGCAAATCTTCAGCAGCTCAGGCATCCCCTCGGGATCGGAGTTCGTGATCAACACCACCTGGCAGAACGCTCAATCCCAACCGAACATGACGTCGCTCTCCGATGGCCGTTTCATCGTCGCATGGACGGACTTGAGCCAAAGCGATGGTGACTCTTCGGGCATGGCTGCGCGGGCGCAGATTTTCGAGGCCGATGGCACGAAGTCGGGCGACGAGATCCTCGTGAACACCACGACCGCAGGCAATCAGGGCGCTCCCAAGGTCGCAGTTCTGCAGGATGGCCGTTTCGTCATCGCCTTCTCGGACCGGAGCCTGAGCCCTGACGACCCATCGGAAGGTGCCGTGCGCGGCCAGGTTTTCGAGGCCGACGGCAGCAAGATCGGGGTCGAGTTCCTGGTCAACACCACCACGTCACAGATACAAGGCCTCGGCCACCCCGCCGCGCTTGCCGATGGCGGTTTCGTCGTTGCCTTTCGAGACAACAGCGGGGAAGGCGACGGTTCGCGATCAGGCGTCCGCGCACAGATCTTTAACGCCGAGCCAGCAAAGGTCGGTCCGGAATTCCTTGTCAACACAACGACCCTTGCCGAGCAGAGCCATCCTTGGACCACAGGTCTGCCCGATGGTCGGTTCGTTGTCGCTTGGCTGGATCTGAGTCCCGACGGCGGATACATGACGGCTCAGGGCGCAAACACCAACCGAACGGCTGCCTTAAAGGCCCAGATATTCGATGCGGACGGAACCAAGTCGGGGCCGGAACTGCTGGTCTCGTCAACGATGACACCATGGCACTACCAGCAGCTCCAGATCTCGACCCTGCCCGATGGCCGCATTGCGTTTGCTTGGACGGATAATGGCCGCAATGGCAGCGACACCTCAGGGACCGCCATCTACGCCCGGGTGCTCGACACGGACGAAGCAAGGTTCGGCGAGGCGTTGCAAGTCAATACCACGAGCCAAGACCATCAGTATCATCCCGCACTCGCGGTTTTTCCTGACGGCCGCTTGGTCGTCGCATGGAGGGACATGAGCGGGACCGACGGCCTCCCTACAGGTATGGCCATACGCGCGCAGATCTTCTCGGCGGACCCGCCCGAGCCGATCGTGATCGACGGGCCCGAGACCGAGGCGCAGGTCCTGCAGTTGGATGGCATATTGCACGTCCTGCCCGAGGGCGCGCTGAATGTGGAAGAGGCGACGGCTGTCACCACCGCCGATGCGCGCGCGCATTCGACTGAGGTGACGGTCGAGGGGCTGATCTATGGCCACTGGGACGATGCGGTGCGGCTGACCGGCACCGTGGATGGCACCCCCACGGGCCTTGGCGGGCACCAGGTCGAGGTGGCCGCAGGTGGGCGGATCATAACCTCCGAAGGGCTGGGGCTGGTTCTGGGCGGCACCGACAACCGCGTAACGAATGCCGGAGAGATCTTCGGGTTGCAGTGGGGGGTGGTGTCGACCGGCACGGTCGTTATCGACAATGCCGGGCTGATCGAGGGCACGAGTGGGGCGCTGGCGCTCGGGCCCGGGGCCGACCGGGTGGTGAACACCGGCACGCTCGACGGGGCGGTCGATCTGGGCGAGGGCGATAACCTGCTGGACAGCCGCGACGGTGCGCTGACCGGGGCGGTCACGGCTGGCCGGGGTGACGACACGGTCATCGGCAGCGCCGGGGGCGATACGCTCTCGGGCGGGCATGGGCGCGACCGGATTTTCGGACTCGACGGTGCCGACCTGATCGAGGGCGGCACGCTCGAGGACGTTCTGCGCGGCGGGGCGGGCAATGACACGATCCATGGCGGCACCAATGCCGACACGATCCACGGTGGCTCGGGCGATGATGTGATTCATGGCGACAGCGGGCTTGACGTGATCGACGGCGCTTCGGGCAATGACACGATCTTTGGCGGCACCGGGCATGACACGATCCACGGCGGCTCGGGCGATGACGTGATCGATGCCGGCTGGCATGACGATTCCGTCGAGGGCGGCGCGGGCGACGACGTGATCAACGGCGACAGCGGCGAGAACACGCTGGACGGCGGCACCGGTCGCGACACGATCCATGGCGGTATAGATGAAGATCTGATCCTTGGCGGCACCAATGACGACCTGCTCTATGGCGGGCGGGGCGACGACACGATCCATGGCGGGTCGAACGCCGACACGATTCACGGCGGACCGGGCGATGATTTCATTCGCGGCGGCACTGGCCTCGACGTGATCGAGGGGGGCGCGGGCGACGACACGATCGCGGGCAATTCGGGCCATGACGAGATCGACGGCGGCTCGGGCGGGGACCGGATTTTCGGCGGCGCGAACAACGACACGCTGCGGGGCAC
>JAABTV010000041.1 GCA_011389685.1 Paracoccaceae bacterium | reverse complement strand
TCGCCGCCTGATCAGGCCCAAATCAAACCACTCGGAGGACGCCGCCGGAGAATTTCCACCACTTTCGAGACGCAACCACTCAGGGCCACGTTCAGGCATGGAAAAAGCCTTCCTGCAAACGTGGTCGGTGTCAACAAGATCTCTCGTTGCGGATGCCTGCTGCTGGCTCATGGCCGTCATCTGATGGTTCCGCTCATGGATGCGGCACCGGTTTTCGAAATCCTGCTGTCATCGGGTATCTTCCGTAAGGTGGCGGGCGAGGCCCTGTGCAGCCGCGCGCGGGCGCCCTGCGCCGGAAGGGGGCGACAGGGGCGCCGGTCCGGTTTATCCTGGGACAAAAGGAGGGCCAGCCATGCGCAAGATACAAGTTCAGGGTGTGCATCACATCACGCTGACCGGTGCCGACCGGCAGACCAGCATTGATTTCTGGGAAGGGCTTCTGGGCATGCCCTTCATCTTCGATCAGCCCAATCTCGACGACCCGGACGAGGGGCATCTCTATTTCGATCCGGGCGACGGGCGGTTGATCACCATTTTCACCAACGAGACCCGCACCCCCGACCGGCGGCGCACGCCGACCGAGCCGGGATGCGTGCATCATCTGGCCTTCAACGTGAGCCACGCGGTGTTCAGCCAGGTGATCGCGCGGCTTGAGGCGCGCGGGGTCGGGCATTCGGGAGTCAAGGATCGGGGCTTCATGGATTCGATCTATTTCAAGGATCCGCTGGGCCTGTTGATCGAGCTGGCCTGTTACCGGTTCGAGCCGCCGGTGGGCTGCACCCATGCCGACGTGATGATCGAGGCGCACCGGTTGCGCGTGGCGCGGGGCGATTACAACATCGAGGAGGTGCATCTGGCGGATGCGATCGAGATGCTGGTCGAGCGGCGGCAGGGCTCGCTCTCGGAGGATCGTTCGGCGCGGAACCCCTATGCATGAGGGTTTTCCTGCTGAGTGCGCTGACCATGGTGGCGTTTGCCGCCAATTCGGTGCTCAACCGGCTGGCGCTTGACGCGGGCGAGGCGGGACCGGCGAGTTTCGCCGCGATCCGGCTGATCTCGGGGGCGGTGATGCTGGCGCTGCTGGTGGCGGCGCGGGGCGGTGGCGTGAAATGGCGCGTGGGCTGGGCCGGACCTGCGGCGCTGGTGCTATACATGCTGGGGTTTTCGTTCGCCTATGTCAGTCTGCCCGCCGGAGTCGGGGCGCTGATCCTGTTCGGTGGTGTTCAGGTGACGATGTTCGCGGGCGCGTTGATTGGCGGTGACGTGGTGCCGATGCGGCGCTGGCTGGGCGCGGGGGTGAGTTTCGCGGGGCTGTGTTATCTGATGTGGCCTTCTGGCGGGGCCGCGCCCGACCTCTGGGGGGCGGGGTTGATGGTCGCGGCGGCGCTGGGCTGGGGGCTTTATTCGCTGATCGGGCGCGGGGTGCGCGATCCGCTGGCGGTGACGGCGGCGAGTTTCCTCTGGGCTGCGCCGGTGGCGGTTCTGGTCTGGCTCATCCGGCCGGATGCAAGCAGCATGGCTGGCCTGTGGCTGGCCGTGCTGTCGGGGGCGGTGACCTCGGGGCTGGGCTATGCGCTGTGGTATCACGTCCTGCCGGGGCTGGGGGCGACGCGGGCGGCGGTGGCGCAGCTCAGCGTGCCGGTGATCGCGATCGCCGGCGGGGCGCTGTTGCTGGGCGAGGCGGTGAGCCTGCGCGTGGTGCTGGCGTCACTGCTGGTGCTGGGCGGCGTGGCGATCGCCAACTATGCCCGGACCAGGCGTTCGAGCGGGTCATAGGCGCAGGTGGCCGCGCCCCATGCGGCGGCGGGCAGGGCGTCGGGTTTGAAGCGCAGCCCTGCCATCTCGGCACGGGAGACCCAGCGGCGGCGGTGGACGATGCCTTCGGGGTCGCTCCAGTCGTCGGCGATCGCGCCGTCGATAAAGGTGCAGCGGAAGAAGACTTCGACCTGGTGAAAGCCGTCATCCGGGTTGTGGAACTCGTTGACGAGGGCGGGTGCGCCGACCGTGATGGTGAGGCCGGTTTCCTCAAACACCTCGCGGGCGAGGTTTTCGGGCAGCGACATGTGCGGGTCGGCCCCGCCGCCCGGCGCGCACCAGAGCGTGGAGGACGCACCCGGGAATGCGTTGACCAGCAACAGCCGGTCATCGTGCAGCAAAAGCGCGCGGGTGGCGAGGCGGATGGGGCGTATGCTCATAACGTCCTTTCATAGGCGGGGGTTTCGGCCTATCTCAAGCCCCATGCGGTGGCTTTTCCTCATAATGGTGATGTTTCCCGTCATGGCGCGGGCGGATTGCGTCGTGCTTCTGCATGGGCTGGCGCGCAGCGAGGCGTCGTTCCGGGTGATGGAGGAGGTTCTGAAATCCGAGGGCTATGACGTGGTGCGGCCGGGCTATGCCTCGACCGAGGAGACCATCGTGTCGCTGGTGGTCAAGACCTTGCCGAGGGCGGTGGATGCCTGTGGGGATGAGACGGTGCATTTTGTCACCCATTCGATGGGGGGTATCCTGGTGCGCACGTGGCTGGAGACGCATCGCCCGCCCAACCTTGGCCGGGTGGTGATGCTGGCCCCGCCGAACCAGGGCTCGGAACTGGTGGACGCGCTGGGCGATATCGCGGTGTTCGACTGGATCAACGGGCCGGCGGGGATGCAGCTTGGCACCGGGCCCGGGGGGCTACCCGCGCATCTGGGGCCGGTCGGGTTCGAGCTGGGCGTGATCGCCGGGAACCGCTCGCTCAGCCCGGCCTATTCGGTGATCATTCCGGGGCCGGATGACGGCAAGGTCTCGGTCGCCTCGACCCGGGTCGAGGGGATGGCGGATCATATCGTGTTGCCGGTCACGCATACCTTCATGATGAATGCGCCGATGGTGATCGCGCAGGTGTTGCATTTCCTGCAACATGGCCGGTTCGATCACGCGATGGAGATGGGCGATCTTTTCCGGGGGCCGGGCAGGTGAGCCTGGCGTTGACGCTTGAGGGCGCGCAGGTGTTGCGGCCTGGGGGGCTGGACGCGGCGCCGTTGGGATTTGCCGACGGAGTGATCGCGGAGGCGCCGGTGGGGCGGGTGGTCGATCTTTCGGGTTATCATGTCCTGCCGGGGATCGTGGACATCCATGGCGACGGGTTCGAGCGCCATGTCGCGCCGCGCCGGGGCGCGATGAAGGACATGGGCGGGGGCCTCGTCGCCTGCGGCGCGGAAATGGCGGCGAACGGGATCACAACCGGCGTTCTGGCCCAGTTCTTCAGCTGGGAAGGCGGCTTGCGCGGGCCGGAGTTTGCCCGCGCCATGCTGGAGGCGCTGGGTGGGATGCGGGGCAGGGCGGAGGTGGATCTGCTTGTGCAGCTGCGACTTGAGACGCATCTGCTGGACCATTATGCGGATTTAGAGGCGTTGGTGGCCGGGTTCGGCGTCGATTACGTGGTGTTCAACGATCACCTGCCGCATGAGCGGCTGGCGGCGGGCAGGCGGCCGGCGCGGCTGGCCGGCACCGCGCTCAAGTCGCGGCGCAGCCCTGAGGTGCTTTTGGCGCTGCTGCAGGAGATGCATGACCGGCGTGACGCGGTGCCGGGGGCGGTATCTGCGCTGGCCGCGCGGCTGGCGGGACGGGGCGTGCGGTTGGGGTCGCATGATGATCGCAGCGCGCAGGACCGGGCTGCGTGGCGCGCGCGGGGCTGTCGGATTGCCGAGTTCCCCGAGACGCTGGAGGCGGCGGAGGCGGCGCGCGCGGGGGGCGACGGCATCGTACTGGGCGCGCCCAACGTGATGCGGGGCGGGTCGCACAAGGGCAATGCCTCGGCGCTCGACCTGATTGCGCTGGGGCTGTGCGATGCGCTGGCCTCGGATTATCATTTCCCGTCGCTGTGGCGGGCGGCGCTGTTTCTCGAACGGGCCGGGGTGCTGGATCTGGCTCGGGCCTGGGCGCTGGTCTCGGACGGGCCTGCGCGGCTTCTGGGGCTGGGGGACCGGGGCGTTTTGAGCCCCGGCAAGCGAGCGGATTTCGTGGTTCTGGAGCCGGAAAGCGGCCGGTTGGTGGCCACGTTTGCGGGTGGGCGCGTGGCGGGAATGGCGGGTGATGTGGCGGCGCGGTTCCTGGGCTGAGCGGGCTTGACCCTCCTGCAGGGGAAGGGTGTTTGAGGTCTGCGTGGGAACCAAAGGACAGAAGATGCGATTTGCGGGACTTGGGTTTGGGCTGATCGTGCTTGCGGCGGCGGGATGGTGGCTGTTCGGCACGCCTGGCCCGGCGCCGCAGGGGGCGGGCGGATTGCCCGAAGAGATGGTCTCGGCGCGGGTGTCGGGCCTGGCCGATGGCGCGCCGATGGTGGTGCCGGTGGTGCCGGAGACGATGAGCGATGAAGCGCGGATGGGCGCGCGCGCCTTCGAGGCGAAATGCGTGGCCTGCCACGGCGAAAACGCCGCCGGGGTGATGGGCAGCGGGCCGTCGCTGGTGCACAAGATATACGAGCCGTCGCACCATGCCGATTACGCGTTCGAGATGGCGGTGCGGAACGGGGTGCGGGCGCATCACTGGCGGTTCGGGGACATGGCGCCGGTTGCGGGGCTGACCGGGGCGGATATTCGCGCGATCACGGCCTATGTGCGGGAATTGCAGCGGGCCAACGGGATTGGCGTGAACTGAGGCCGGGTGCGCGTTGCGGGGGCGGAGTGGGGGCCAGCCCCCAAGGCGCAAAACGCGTTGCGTTTTGTCACCCTCCCCCGGAGTATTTCGGGCAAGATGAAGCCGGGGGGCGGGATTGGGCGCGGGGTCAGTCGAAGCGGCAGGTGACATGGCCCCAGGGGTCGAAATCGGCGTCGATCTCGGTGCCGGGGGGGCATTCGAGCGGGCGGATGAAGCTGCCCGAGAGGATCACCTGGCCGGGTTCTATGCTCTGGCCGTATTGCGTCATCCGCTCGGCCAGCCAGACGATCCCCATGACCGGGTCGCCCAGCACGCCCGCGCCGAGGCCGGTTTCCTCGACAATGCCGTTTGCGCTGACGATGGCGCCGGTGCGGCGGAGGTCGTGGTGCGCGGGGTCGAAGCGGTCGTCGCCGAGGATGATGCCGGCATTGGCGGCGTTGTCGGCGATGGTGTCGAAGATGCGGCGCGGCTGGCCGGTGGCGGGGCAGGTGCGCTTGATGCGGGTGTCGAGGATCTCGATGGCGGGGGCGACATGGTCGGTGGCGGCGAGCACATCGTCGCGTGTGACGGCGCCCTTGAGCGGGGATTTCATGACGAAGGCGATCTCGGCCTCGATGCGGGGCTGGATGAAGCGGCCCCGGGGGATGGTGGCGCCGTTGGGGAAGGACATGTCGTCGAGCAGAACGCCGCTGTCGGGGGTGGTGATGCCGAGCGCTTGTTGCATGGCGCGCGAGGTGAGCCCGATCTTCCAGCCGATGACGCGGCGTCCGGCGGCGAGTCTGCGGGCGACCAGGGCGGACTGGACGGCATAGGCGTCGTCCATGGTGATCGCGGGGTAGGCGGTGGAGAGCAGGCCAGTTTGCTGGCCGGTCTCTTCGGCGGTCAGGAGCGATTGGGCGGCCTCTTCGATCTCTTGCGGGGTCATGCCTCGTCCTCCACGCCGTTGACGAGGGTGCCGATGCCCTCGGCGGCAACGCGGACCTCGTCGCCGGGCACGAGGTAGCGGGGCGGTTCGAAGCGCGCGCCCGCACCCGTGGGCGTGCCGGTGACGATGATGTCGCCGGGATGCAGCGTGGTGAAGGTCGAGATGTATTCGATCTGGCGGCGGATCGGGAAGAGCATGCGCGAGGTGCGGTCGTCCTGTCGCAACTCGCCATTCACATGGGTGGTGAGGCGGATGTCGTCGAGCTGGGCAGCATGGGTGAAGGGGACGAGCCAGGGCCCCATCGCGCCCGAGCGGTCCCAGTTCTTGCCTTGGGTCACGTTGAATTTGGCGTGGCGCACCCAGTCGCGCAGCGTGCCTTCGTTGCAGAGCGTGATCGCGGCGATGTGGTCAAAGGCGTCGGCCTGCGGGATGCGGCGGCCGGGTTTGCCGATCACAACCGCGATTTCGCCCTCGTAATCGAGCTGCGGGGTTTCGGGCGGGCGAATGAGGTTTTGCCCGTGGCCGGTGAAGCTTTGCGCGAAGCGGATGAAGAGCGACATGTTGGGTGGGGCGTCCTGCCCGTCCTTGTATTCGGCGTTGCGGTCGGGGAAGTTGACGCCGACGCAGATGATCTTGCCCGGGTCGGGGAGCGGGATGGCATAGCTGAAGCTGCCGGGCGCGTGGGTGACGGCGCGGCCCTGCGCCGCCTGGGCCAGGTCGTGCAGCGCGCCGGCGCGGATCACGTCGGTCAGGCTGTGCCATTGCGGAAAGTCGGGCGAGAGGGCGATGAAGCCGTCGTCGGTCACGATGCCGTAAAGCGGCCCTTCGGCGGTGGTGATGGTGGCGTAGCGCATGGGATCAGCCTTTTCGGTCCATGAGTTCGACTTCGATGAAGGCGCAGGGGAAGTCATTGGCGCTGATCACGTCATGTTCGGTGCCGAGCGGGCGGTAATAGGGTTCGCCGGTGCGCAGTTCGGCGGTGGTGCGCTCGCCCCCCGGGAGGTCGATCTCGAGTGTGCCGTCGAATTGCGGGATGACGACGTAATCATGTTCGTGGCGGTGCCAGCCGGTGTTGTCGCCTTTCGCCGCAAAGCTCCAGCGGGTGACGCGGACACGGTCATTCTCGATCAGGATGTCGCCTTTGGCGCTGCCTTGGGTGGGGTCGCACATGGGATGTCCTTCAGGGTCTTTCAGGGGGCGATGATGGGTTGGGCGTCAAGCTGGGCGGGGGTTGGCGTCCGGCCTTCGAAGAGCGAGCCTTCCTCGAACCACGAGCGCGGGGCCGGGGCGCCCCAGAGGGTCTGGCGCTGCGGATCCTTGAGATCCCACTTGATCGGTTCGAGGTCGGGATCGACGGTCTGGTAGTCGGAGCAGTAGATCTCGATCCGGTGGCCGTCGGGGTCGCGGACATATAGGAAGAAGGCGTTGGAGATGCCATGCCGTCCGGGGCCGCGTTCGATGTTGTCGACCCAGCCGGTGGTGGACATGAGGTCGAGCAGGTCGATGATGTTGAGCGGCGTGGGCACCCAGAAGGCGGTGTGATGCAGGCGCGGCCCGAGGCCGTTGGTGAAGGCGATGTCGTGCACGCCGCCCTTGCGGTGGGTCCATGCGGCCCAGAGGCGGCCCGAATCCTCGTCCTCGGTGTATTCGGTGACGCGAAAGCCGAGATCGTTGTAGAAGGCGACGCTTTCGTCGACATTGGGCGAGAACACGTTGAAGTGGTCGATCCTGAGCGGTTTCACGCCCTTGTAGAGCGCGTATTTCTGGTGAATGGGCGGCAGGCGGTCCATGCGTGCGTAGAATTCCAGCGGGATGCCGTGCGGGTCGCGGGTGCGGAAGGTGCGCGATTGAAAGGGGCGGTCGACCCATTCGACGGGCAGCGATCTTTCGGCGAAGAACTGCGCGGCCTTTTCGAGGTTGTCCTCGTCAAACACCTTGAAGCCGAGATCGCGGGCGCAGGGTGTATCGCCCCGGCGCAGGACGAGGCAATGGTGGCCGCGTTCCTCCATTGCGCGCAGGTAGATCGTGTCGCGGTCCTCGTCGGTGACTTGCAGGCCGAGGGTGTCGACATAGAAGGCGCGCGATCTGGCGAGGTCGGTCACTACCAGCTCGACATGCGACAGCCGGACGATGTTGAAGGCGGGGTGGAGATTGGGGGCGGGGATGGGCATGTCTGCTTTTCCTTTACGCGGGTCGGGTCAGGCGCCCAGTTGCGGGATCGGGTGCTGGCCGGTGGCCAGGCCGATATGTTTCTGCTCCATGTAGAACTCGAACGAC
The DNA here is from genome assembly GCA_011389685.1 of Paracoccaceae bacterium. GTDB lineage: Bacteria > Pseudomonadota > Alphaproteobacteria > Rhodobacterales > Rhodobacteraceae > Aquicoccus. Next base: position 25,736 of record JAABTV010000041.1, on the reverse strand, counting down.
CAGTCGCCGCCGTCGCGCCCGATGCCCGATGCCTTGACCCCGCCGAAGGGGGTGGGCAGGTGGCGGACATTCTCGGAATTCACCCAGATCATGCCGGCTTCGAGCCGTTCGGTAAAGCGCAGGGCGCGGGTGAGGTCGTTGGTCCAGACATAGCCGGTGAGACCGTATTGGGTGGCATTGGCCATCTCCAGCGCCTCGTCCTCGGTGTCGAAGGTCAGCGCGGTGAGGACGGGGCCGAAGATTTCCTCGTTGGCGATGCGCATGTCCTGGGTTGCGCCGGTGAAGAGCGTGGGCGCCACGAACCAGCCGGTATCGCCGACGCGTTCGCCGCCGCAGGCGATCTGCGCGCCGTCCTGTTTGGCGATCTCGAAATAGGAGGTGACCTTGTCGAAATGGGTCTTGTGGATCAGTGGGCCGATCTCGGTTTCGGGGTCGAGCGGGTGGCCGACGCGGATGTTCTCGACCCGCGTCTTGAGCTTGGCGAGGAAGTCGTCGGCGATGCTCGATTGCAGCAGGAGGCGCGAGGACGAGGTGCAGCGTTCGCCGTTGAGCGAGTAGATCATGAAGATCGCGGCATCGAGCGCGCGGTCGAGATCGGCATCGTCGAAGACCACCACCGGGTTCTTGCCGCCCAGTTCGAAATGCACGCGTTTGAGCGTGTCGGCCACCTGTTTCATGATCATCGAGCCGGTTTTCGATTCGCCGACAAAGGCGATGGCCTTGATCTTGGGATGTTCGGTGAGGGCGCGGCCCGCGTCTTCTCCGAACCCGTTGACGAGGTTCCAGATACCCGGCGGCAGGCCCGCCTCTTCGGCGATCTCGACCAGGATGCGCGCGGTGATGGGCGAGAACTCGGCCGGTTTGTGCACCACGGTGCAGCCCGCGGCGAGGGCCGGGGCGATCTTCCATGTCGAGAGCATGAAGGGCGTGTTCCACGGCGTGATGACGCCCACCGGTCCGATGGGCAGGCGGGTGGTGATGTTCATCAGCGTCGGCGAGGGCAGGGTCTGGCCGTCGCGGGCGGTGGGGGCGCGGTCGGCGAAGAAGCGGAAATTTTCGGCCCCACGCAGGGCGGCCTTTTGCATGAAGCGCAACGCTTGGCCGGTGTCGAGACATTCGGCGAAGGCGATTTCCTCGGCGCGGGCCTCGATCGCGTCGGCGATGCGGTGGAGGATCTTCTTGCGCTCAACCCCGGTGATGTCGCGCCAGCCGGGAAAGGCCGCGTGGGCGGCACTGGCGGCGGCGTCGATATCGGCGGCGTCCGAGCGGGCGACGGTGCAGAGGAAGCCTTCGTCGACTGGCGAGTGATTGTCGAAACTGGCACCGCTGATGGCAGGCCGGTCGGCGCCGGCGATGCGGTTGAGCAGGCCGGTGTCGCGGAACCGGGCGAGGTGGGTTTCGGCCTTGGCGATGTTGGTTCTGAGATCGGACATGTCAGCTTTCATTCGTTGCCTCTGGCGGAAGGTGGTCGCGGATGGTGCCGGTCTTGAGGCTGAGTTCGGGGTCGATGTCGCGCATCTCCATCGACAGGGCGATGGGGTGTTGCGCGAGGGCCGGGGCCATGAAGTCGGTCAGCGCGGCGAAAACCTGTTCGGTGGCGCGCTTGCGGGTCGCAAGGTCGCGCCCTCCGCGCAGGCGCACCGAGAGATCGAGGAATCCGTGTTTCGGATCGCCATCGGCGATCGAGACGTGATTGGCGCGAAAGGCGCGCACCCGGATGCCCGCCATCGGGAAGACGCCGGTGTCGATGGCCGCGCGGCGCAGGTGATCGCACAGCGCCGGCATGTCGACCAAGTCGTCGAGATTTGCCGAGTATTCGATGCTGAAATGCGGCATGGATCTTCCTCCTCGATGATCTGGCCCATATTTCAATTAACCTGTTAACAAAATTGCGACCATGTGTCAAGTGCCCCTGATGTTGGTGCAATTCGTTCGACAGTGGGTGACAGCCCGAATCCGCAATGTTAGGATGGATTCAATACCACCCGAAGAGAGGTGGTTCGCAGGGTCGAGCAGTGACCCCGAAGCCAAAACTGACAGCGACCCGCGCATGACGTCCATCTGCGCGGGGCAAATCGCTGTTTTGTGTGTCCGGGCGGAAAACCCGCAACATATACGCGAGTCGGCAGAATCCCGCGGAAATAGCCGTGAAATCGTCAATATTTCGTAGTCGAGATGTGTTTTTTGGGTGACGATCCGGGTGTCAATGGCTAAGATTGAGCAGGAACAGGCAGAAAAACCCGTACAGGCGGGAAAAGACATCAGGCGGACAGTACCCATGACATTGAACCTCACGATGCCCGGACATGAAGAATTGAAACCCCGTATCACGGTGTTTGGCGTCGGCGGTGCCGGTGGCAACGCGGTCAACAACATGATCGACAAGCAGCTCGATGGTGTCGATTTCGTCGTCGCCAATACCGACGCGCAGGCGCTTCAGCAAAGCCTGGCGCCGAGCAAGATCCAGATGGGTGTGAAGCTGACCGAGGGGCTTGGCGCCGGGGCCAAGGCCACGATCGGCGCGGCCGCCGCCGAAGAATCGATCGAACAGATCGTCGATCATCTGGCCGGGGCGCATATGTGCTTCATCACCGCCGGCATGGGCGGGGGCACCGGCACCGGGGCCGCGCCGATCATCGCGCAAGCCGCGCGGGAATTGGGTGTATTGACCGTCGGCGTGGTGACCAAGCCGTTCCAGTTCGAGGGCGTCAAGCGGATGAAGCAGGCCGAGGACGGTGTCGACGCGCTGCAGAAGATGGTCGATACGCTGATCATCATCCCCAATCAGAACCTGTTTCGCCTGGCCACGGAAAAGACCACCTTCACCGAAGCCTTCAGCCTGGCCGACGATGTTCTTTACCAAGGCGTGAAGGGCGTGACCGATCTCATGGTGCGCCCGGGGCTGATCAACCTCGATTTCGCCGATGTCCGGGCCGTGATGGACGAGATGGGCAAGGCGATGATGGGCACCGGCGAGGCCACCGGCGAGGATCGCGCCACGCAGGCCGCCGAAAAGGCGATTGCCAACCCGCTTCTGGACGAGATCAGCCTCAGGGGGGCGCGTGGCGTGCTGATCAACATCACCGGCGGTCACGATCTCACGTTGTTCGAACTCGACGAGGCGGCCAATTGCATTCGCGAACAGGTCGATCCCGATGCCAATATCATCGTGGGCTCGACGCTTGACAGCGATATGGAAGGCGCGATGCGGGTGAGCGTCGTGGCCACAGGCATCGACGCGAGCGAAGGCGCGCATGATTACCCGGTGCCGCGCCGGTCGTTGGCCGAACCGCTCAAGCAGACGGTGGCAGCGGAGCACGAGGAGGCGCAAGAGCACGTCCCGGAGCCGCAGGTCGCCGCGCGGGCCGGCGAGGAGCCGACGTTGTTCGAGGACCTGGAGAACGCCCAGGCCGCGGCCGCCGAGGACCAGATGGAAGACATTTTCGCCGCCGAGGAGGGGTCCGGTTTCGCCGCGCAAGGAGACGATCTGCCGCCGCCGGCCTATCAGCCGCAGGTCGCGCAGTTCCAGCCGCAACCGGACGCGTTCGAGAACGACGCGGAAGAGTTCGTCGCGCCCCGGGCACCGGCGCCGGGCACGCCGAGCCCGGATGCGCTGGCCCGGTTGCAGGCCGCGGTGCAACGCGCCCCGGGCCATGCTGGCCAGAAGGACCGGGAGGACGCGTCGGAGTCCGCGGTCGAAAGAGGCCGGGGCGAGTCGGGCGAGAAGTCGCGGTTCGGGATCAATTCGCTGATCAACCGGATGACCGGTCATGGCGGTGAGGGGCAGGCGGCGGCGCAGCCGCGCCAGCAGCCACAGGTGCAGGCACAGCCGCGCCAGCAGGCCCCGTCGCCCGAGCAGGAAGCCGAACAGGAGCGCATCGAGATCCCCGCATTCCTGCGCCGCCAGGCGAACTGAGGCGGCCGGCCAAGGTTTCGTGACCTTGCGTAACATGTGACCGGGAAAGCCGCCTTTGGGGCGGCTTTTTCTTTCATATCAAGGCGCTGGCAGGTAAGTGAGCGGCATTTTGCCGATCGTGACAGCGGATGTTTCACGCCGTTGCAAAGAGTGAGTTGAGCGGTAACACCCGTTCATCTACGTTCCGATCAGATTGCGGCAAACGTCCGCGATATCCGGGGATCATCGTGCAAACGACCATCAAGTCATCCGTGAGCTTCAGTGGCGTGGGCCTGCATTCGGGCAAGCCTGCGCGGGTGACGATTCACCCGGCCTCGGCCGAGCATGGCATATGGTTCCGGCGGGCCGACATCCGCGTCGGTGACGCGCTGGTCCCGGCCCGCTGGGACGCGGTAAACCAGACGCCGCTTTGCACGCGGATCGAGAATGCCCGGGGCGTGAGTGTTTCGACCATCGAGCATATCATGGCGGCCCTGATGGGCTGTGGCGTGCATAACGCGTTGATCGAGATCGACGGCCCGGAAGTGCCGATCATGGATGGCAGCGCGGCGGTGTTCGTGCGGGCCATTCTGGCCCGGGGCATCGTGGCGCTGAACGCGCCGGTGCGCGCCATCGAGGTTCTGGAAACGGTCGAGGTGCATTGCGCGGGCGGGGCCTGGGCCCGGCTTGAGCCGGGGCAGGCGTTGCGCATAGATTTCCGGATCGAGTTCGAGGACGCGGCGATCGGAACCCAGCGCAAGGTTCTCGACATGGGCAACGGCTCGTTCGTGCGCGAGCTTTGCGACAGCCGGACATTCTGCCGACAGGCCGATGTCGAGGCGATGCGGGCGCAGGGGCTGGCGCTGGGCGGGACGATGGAGAACGCGGTGGTCGTCGATGGCGACAAGGTCCTGAGTCCGGGAGGGCTGCGCCATGCCGACGAGGCGGTGCGTCACAAGATGCTGGACGCGCTGGGTGATCTGGCATTGGCCGGTGCGCCGATTCTCGGCTGTTACGGCGGGCACAAGGCGGGCCATGCGCTGACCAACGAGTTGTTGCGCGCGCTTTTCAGCACGCCGGGAGCATTCCGCATGGTGGTCTGTGACGGCGCGACCGCGTCGCATCTGCCTGGGGTGGGGGCGCATATCGGCGAAATGCCGGCCGTTGCCTGAGCCCGCGATTGTCGTCTCGACACAAGATTTTGTAATCCGCGCGATTTTGCGCTCAGCCCGGGGTGTCAAAGACGTTTTGCCCCGGAATTTTCTGTGCTAGGAAGTCCCGGAACAGGGGCAAACGGCCCGTGATCTGGATCGGATAAGGGTGAGAGCGGCAATGACAGGCGGCAGATTCCGGGCAAGGGCGCTGGGCGCGGTTCTGGTCGTGGCGCTGGTGAGTGGCTGCGGCGGCACCGCCGAGCAGGCGCGGCGCGGCGACATTCCGATGGAAACCTTCACCGCCGAGCAGATTTTCGAGCGCGGTGAGTTCGAGATGAACCGCCGGCAACCGGATCAGGCGGCATTCTATTTCGGTGAGGTCGAGCGGCTTTACCCCTATTCCGAATGGGCCAAGCGGGCGCTGATCATGCAGGCCTATGCCTATCATCAGGATCAGGACTATGAAAACAGCCGCTCCAGCGCCCAGCGCTACATAGATTTTTATCCGCTCGATGACGACGCGGCCTATGCGCAGTATCTGCTGGCGCTGAGCTATTACGACCAGATCGACGAGATCGGGCGCGACCAGGGACTGACCTTTCAGGCGTTGCAGGCGCTGCGGGCGGTGATCGAACGCTATCCCGACAGCGAATATGCCCGCTCGGCGGTTCTCAAGTTCGACCTGGCCTTCGACCATCTGGCGGCCAAGGAAATGGAGATCGGGCGCTATTACCTGCGGCGCAACCATCACACGGCGGCGATCAACCGGTTCCGCACCGTTGTCGAGGATTTCCAGACCACGACGCACACCGCCGAGGCGCTGCACCGGCTGGTCGAGGCCTATCTGTCGCTCGGGCTGACCGACGAGGCGCAGACGGCCGGGGCGATCCTGGGTCACAATTTCCGCGGCACCGAGTGGTATGAGGACAGCTACAAGCTGCTCACCGGGCGGGGGCTGGAAGCGCGGGCCATGGGGGACAGCTGGCTGCGTCAGGTCTATCGCCAGATGATCAAGGGGCGGTGGTTGTAGACCATGGGGGATGGTGGGTTTCACCCACCCTACGGGTGAATGCTTCGCACGCTTGAAATTCGTGACATGTTGATCATTGACCGGCTGGAGCTTGAATTCCAGCCGGGACTCAACGTGTTGACCGGCGAGACCGGGGCCGGCAAGTCGATCCTGCTTGATTCGCTGGGATTCGTGTTGGGCTGGCGCGGGCGCGCGGAACTGGTGCGGGCGGGCGCCGAGCAGGGCGAAGTGACCGCCGTTTTCGATCTGCCCGAGGGGCATGTGGCGCATGAGGTGCTGGCCGATGCCGGGTTGCCGGCGGGAGAGGAATTGATCCTGCGGCGGATCAACACGCCAGACGGGCGCAAGACCGCCTGGGTCAATGACCGGCGCACGAGCGGCGAGGTTCTGCGGCGCCTGTCGGAGGGTCTGGTCGAACTGCATGGGCAGCATGACGACCGCGGGTTGCTCAATCCGCGCGGGCATCGTGCGTTGCTCGATCAATTCGCCGGGCTGGAAGGCGAGATCGCGGCGCTGCGTGCATTGTGGGCCGAGAGGGCGCGCGCGAACAAGGCGTTCGAGGCGGCGCGGGCGCGGGTCGAGGCGGTGCGCGCCGAGGAGGATTTCCTGCGCCATGCGGTGGCCGAGTTGGGCGCGCTCGACCCGCAGCCGGGCGAGGATGAAGAGCTGGATCAGCGCCGACGGCGGATGCAGGCGGCCGAGAAGGTCGGCGAGGATATCGCGCGGGCGCTGGACGCGCTGGCCGGCGACGGCGGGGCCGAGGCGCGCGCCGGGGATGCGTTGCGTTGGCTCGAAGGGGTGTCGGACGAGCTGGACGGGTTGCTGGATGCGCCGGTCGAGGGCTTGGGCGGGGCCTTGAACGAGTTGGCCGAGGCGGGCGACGGGGTGCGCCGCGCGGTTGAGGCATTATCGTTCGATGCGCATGAGCTGGAGGCCTGCGAAGAGCGGTTGTTCGCGATCCGGGCGCTGGCGCGCAAGCACGGGGTGCAGCCGGACGATCTGGGACAGTTTGCCGAAGGGCTGCGCGGGCGTCTGGCCGAGCTTGAGCGCGGCGATGCCGACCTGGCTGAGCTGTCGCAGATCGCCGAGGCGGCAGGCGCGGCCTATGACGCGGCCGCCGGGGACTTGAGCGCGCGGCGGCGCGCGGCGGCGGAGAAGCTGGATGCGGCCGTGATGGGCGAGCTTGCCCCGCTCAAGATGGAGCGCGCGGTCTTCACCACCGGGGTCGACGCGGCCGAGCCGGGGCCGGAGGGTGCGGATGCGGTCAGTTTCACCGTGGCGACCAACCCGGGCGCGCCTTCGGGGCCCCTGGCCAAGATCGCCTCGGGCGGGGAATTGTCGCGCTTCCTGCTGGCCTTGAAAGTGTCATTGGCGCAGGGCGACTCCGGGGTCACGATGATCTTTGACGAGATCGACCGCGGGGTCGGCGGTGCCACGGCGGATGCGGTCGGGCGGCGCCTGGCCGAGCTGGCCCGGGGCGCGCAGGTTCTGGTCGTGACTCATTCGCCGCAAGTTGCGGCCAAGGCGGGTCATCACTGGCGGGTGGAAAAGCATGTCGAGGCGGGCCAGACGCGCTCGACCGTGGTGCGATTGGCTGATGGCGCCCGGGTGGACGAGATCGCGCGGATGTTGTCGGGCGACCGGATCACCGATGCGGCGCGGGCGGCGGCGGTTCAGCTGATCGGGTGAACGCGAAACCAGCCCCGCCCGGTATAGCGCATAATCAATCGCGCCATTGCCCGTGCGGGACCGGTCCCGTTGGTCGGGGGACACCGACCGGATTTGAAACTGCACCCCCCAGGACAACCCGCAATGGGAAAACCCATCCTGATGCAAATAAAGTAAAAGCTCTGGCCCGAGGGCGGTTTGAAATACCTTGTGGAAGCACCATGAGCCTGATTGCAACATCCTGTCATACCCCAGATGGGTTACAGGCTGCGTTTTCAGAGATGTTTCTCCAGAATATCAAGCACATCGCGCCAGTGCAGGAAGAAGATGAGCTGACCTGCATCCTCATAGGTTGAATATTCGATCCAGGGATAGTCCTGCATCAGCTCGTGCAGCGTGTCGCGATGCGTCTGCGGATCCTTCAAGCCGTTGAGGAAATGCACGGGCACGCGGTCGCGCGCGAACTCGACCGCCGGGCGCCAGTCGGTGGTTTCCTGTTCGATCACCTCGGCGGAAAAGGCGGCATGGGCGATATGGGTCCTGGACAGGGACACTTCGGAGCCGACGACCATGGCCTCGAACACTTCGGGATCTTCGAACGTGTCGATATCGGCTGGGCAATTGCCATAGACCGCGTGAAGGAAGGCGCGTTTGCCGAGCTTGCGGGCGAGCGCAAAGCCCGCCTTGACCATGAAGGGCAGAAGATGCGGCGTGTAACGCGCGCCGGCGAGGATAAAACGGTGCCATTTCTGCATCCTCTCGTATTGCGCGGCGCGGGTGAGGGGCAGGATGCCGGCGCAGGCGATGAGCGCGCTGACGCGGTCGGGATGGCGGGCGTGAAAATGGACGGAAAAGAAGAAATCGCCTCCGAGCGAGATCAGCGGCAGCCGGGCGATGCCGAGATGGTCCAATAGCTGGGCATAATCGTCGGAGATGACATCGGCGAGCACGGCATCGCGGGGCAGCGGGGTCGAGGCGCCAAAGCCCGCGCGCACCGGCACGATGACCTTGATGCCGCGGTGGGTGGCCTCGGCTTCGGCCGAAGCGGGCCAGCGGGTGAGGCCGTAATCCTGTGGTCCGAACAGGCAGGGCCGACCATCCGGATCGCCCAGCGTGAGATAATCGAAGCGGCGGCCGTCGCGCAGGGTGAGCGTTTCGAACGGGCGCGGCTCAAGGGTCTTGAAGCCCTTGGATTCACCGGGAGCATGAGACGCGGCGTCCTGCGTGAACGTGGCCATGTCCATGGTCGAAAGGGTGAGGCGGACCAGTTCCGACTGGCTTCGCGTTTCGGTCTTGGCCTGAAGCGATTTGATCTGCGCGCGCACGGTTTCGACCGAGCGGCCGCGCGTTTCGGCGATGTCCCTGATCGAGTGGCATTCCGACAAGGCGCGCAGGATTTCGGTTTCGGCCTCGGTGAGGTCGAACACCGATTTCAGGAAAGCGTTGAATCCGTCGGGCCAGATCAGTTCGGAGGTGACCGCCACGACGAAAGGCGCGCCATACTCGGGGCGGATCACCCGAAGCTGAATGACGATGAGCCGGGTTTTCGCGTCGATCCGGGCCCGGAACATGCCGGGCGTGTCGGTATTGGCGTCGAGCATCCGCTGCACCTGATCGCGCAGCGCGTCGGTCTCGCCCCGGTCGAGCGGCAACCGGTCGAGCGGATCGCCGGGGCCGAGGCCGAGCGTCGCCATTGCCGGCGGGTTGCAGGTGCCGATGGTCAGGTCGCGCCGGATGGTGAAGGCTGCGGATCTCTCGAACGGGGCCAGCAGGCCCTGTTCGGTGCCATTCGCGAAGGGCTGCGCGCTGTCGATGCGGTCGAGCAGTCGGGACGCGCGGCTAAAATGGGTTTCGAAGTCGATGGCGGAAAAGCTGATCGGCGTTTCGTACTCCTGTGCGCATCTGTAGGGGCTGATCATGGTCTCCCATTGATCAAGCAGATCCTCATAGCGGATCGGATCGACGGCGACCTCGTAGAGGCGGTCGATCACATCATGGGCCTGCACACCCGCCTTGTCCGCCGGTGTTGGCCCCGTGCCCTTGGCCTTGGCATTCATCGTGCCGGTCGTCCCCCATTGACCACATGGTCAAAATAGGGCCATCGGGGCAGATTCGCCAAATGGAAAGCGTCATGTGGGGATGCAAGCCCCCGTGATCGCCCGACCTGCCGTGCCAGTCAGTTGCGCGGTGGGACCAGTTTGCCGGGGTTGAGCAGGTTGTCCGGGTCGAGCGCCTGTTTGATCGCGCCCATGACCTGCCAGCCCTCGCCATGCTCTGCGGCCATGTAGGGCAGTTTGCCGACGCCGATCCCGTGTTCGCCGGTCATCGTGCCGCCCATGGCCAGCGCGCGTTCGACCATGCGGTTCGACGCGGCCTTGACCTTGTCGAGGGCCGCCTTGTCCTCGGCGTCGAACATGATGACCGAGTGGAAATTGCCATCGCCGACATGGCCGAGGATCGGCCCGTAAAGGCCCGAGTCGGCGAGATCGGCGGCGGTTTCGTCGATCGCCTCGGCCAGTCGCGAGATCGGCACGCAGACATCGGTGACAAGCCCCTTCCAGCCCGGGCGCGCGTTATAGATCGCGTAGGCGCCGTTGTGGCGCATTGTCCAGAGCGCATTGCGATCCTCGGGGCGGGTGGCCCAGTCGAACCCGTGGCCATTGTGATCGGCGATGATCGCACCGAAGGTTTCGGCCATTTCGGCCACCCCGGTTTCGGAGCCGTGGAATTCGACCATCAGGTGCGGGGCTTCGGGCATGGTGGCCCCGGCATAGGCGTTGAATGCCTTGACCGTTTCGGCATCCAGCAATTCGATCCGCGCCATGGTAAGCCCCATCTGGATCGTGTCGATCACCGCGCGCACCGCGTCATCGACGCTGTCGAAGGCGCAGATCGCGGCGGTCATCGCCTCGGGCTGACCATGCAGTTTGAGCGTCAGTTCGGTGATCAGGCCCAGCGTGCCTTCGGAACCGACGAAAAGCCCGGTGAGGTCATACCCCGCCGAGGTCTTGCGCGCGCGGGTGCCGGTGCGGATCACCCGGCCATTGGCCAGCACCACCTCGAGCCCCAGCACGTTGTCGCGCATGGTGCCATAGCGCACGGCGGTGGTGCCGCTGGCGCGGGTCGAGGCCATGCCGCCCAGCGAGGCATTGGCGCCGGGATCGACCGGAAAGAACAGCCCCGTGGCGCGCAGTTCCTCGTTGAGGGCCTCGCGGGTGACACCGGGCTGCACGGCGGCGTCCATGTCGCCCTGATGCACCGAGAGCACGCTGCTCATGCGGGCGAAATCGACCACCACCCCGCCGGAAAACGCCATCGCCTGACCTTCGAGCGAGGTGCCGGTGCCCCAGCCGGTGACCGGCACGGCATGGGCGGCGCAGATCTTCATCAGCTCGGACACCTCATGCGTGGTTTCGGGATAGGCGACCGCATCGGGGGGCGTCATCGGAAAATAGGTCTCGGACCGGCCATGCAGGTCGAGATCGGACTTGGAGCGGCTGAGCCGTTGGCCTAGTAATGTGGATAACTCGGCAAGAGCGTCCTGGATCGGCATGGTTCCTCCCGAAGAGCTGTTGGCCAGGATCGTAAGGTAAGCCGCAGGCATGGGAAAGGGGCGTCCCGCCGGATTTGTCTAAAATTGCCCGCAATCGAGATGTGATGACCCGGCCCGACCGATCCTTACTGGCAGAGACACGCGCAAGGGCCGCGCAGGAAATGCGGCGCACCTTCGCCATTCTGCGGGACAAGGGGCCGAGCCAGTTCCAGTTCTGGCTGCTGGCGCTCCTGATCGGGATCGGGGCCGGGTTTGCCGCCTTGCTGTTCCGCCTGGGAATCGAGACGTTGCAGGGCCGGGTTTATGGCACCGACAACGTGAACCGGTTGCATTCCTTTGCCGAGACGCTGCCCTGGGTCTGGGTCCTGGTCATCCCGACGCTGGGCGGGCTGGCGGTCGGGGTGATCCTGCATCTGTTCACCGATGACGGACGGGTGCGCACGGTGCCGGACGTGATCGAGGGGGCGGCACTTTATCAGGGCCGGGTCGAAGGGCGGGCCGGTGTGGCCTCAGCGCTGGCCTCGCTGATCACGCTGGGCACGGGCGGGTCGACCGGGCGCGAGGGGCCGGTGGTGCATCTGGCCAGCCTGATTTCAAGCTGGGTGAGCGATCGCATCCATGCCAACGGCATGACCGGGCGCGACCTGATGGGATGCGCGGTGGCGGCCGCCGTGTCGGCCAGTTTCAACGCGCCCATCGCGGGGGCGCTGTTCGCGCTCGAGGTGGTGTTGCGGCATTTCGCGCTACATGCGTTCGCCCCCATCGTCATCGCCAGCGTGGCGGGCACGGTGATCAACCGGCTGGCCTTCGGTGACGTGACCGAGTTTGTCCTGCCGGGCGCCTCGGCGCTGGAATTCTATGTCGAACTGCCGGCCTTCCTGATCCTCGGGCTGGTCTGCGGCCTGGTCGCGGTGGTGATGATGCGGGCGATTTTCCTGGCCGAGGATACGGCCAGTCAGGCGCAGGCCCGGATCGGTTTGCCGCGCTGGCTGCGCCCGGCGGTGACCGGGCTCATGCTGGGCGGGATCGCGATCTGGTTTCCGCATATCATCGGGGTCGGGTACGAGACCACGAGTGCCGCGCTGACCGGGCAGCTTGTCCTGCACGAGGCGGTGGTGTTCACCATGCTCAAGGTGGTGGCGGTGGCGATCACTGTCGCGGGGCGGATGGGGGGCGGAGTGTTTTCGCCATCGCTGATGGTCGGGGCGCTGACCGGGCTGGCCTTTGGCCTGATCGCCACGTCGATCTTTCCCGAAGTGTCGGGATCACACACGCTTTATGCGCTGGCGGGCATGGGGGCGGTGGCCGCGGCGGTGCTGGGCGCGCCGATCTCGACCACGCTGATCGTGTTCGAGATGACCGGGGACTGGCAGACCGGGCTGGCGGTGATGGTGGCGGTCAGCATGTCGACGGCGCTGAGTTCGCGGCTGGTGGACCGGTCGTTCTTCCTGAGCCAGCTTGAGCGGCGTGGGGTGCATCTGGCCGCCGGGCCGCAGGCCTATCTGCTGGCGATGTTCCGGGTGACGAGCCTGATGAAGCCGCTGGGCGAGCGCGACTGCCCGGAGGAGAGTGACCTTTGGCAGATGGTCGAGGACGGGCTTTATGTCGATACCAGTGCGACGCTGGAAACCGCGATACCGGTCTTTGAAACCTCGGGGGCGGCCTTTGTGCCGGTGTTGAGCCTGACCGGAGCGGACAATCGCCCCGAGCTGTGGGGCGCGTTGTGGCATGTCGATGCGCTCAAATCCTACAACCGCGCGCTGGCGGCGACGGCGGAGGAAGAGCATTCCTGACCGGTTCCGGGGTGTCGGTCAGACCTGTTCGACCGCGACCTTGTCGCCGGTGTAAAAGGCGAGGTGGTCCTTGATCCGGGCCACGTCTTCTGCCGGGTCTTCGTAGGACCAGACGGTGTTTTCAAGCGTGGTCGATTTGGTCACGATCGAGAAATACCGCGCCTTGCCCTTCCACGGGCATGTCGTGGTGTGGTCGCTTTCGTCGAGAAAGGCCATGGCGATGTCTTCGCGGGGGAAATAGATCACCGCGGGCATGTCGCCCTCGACCAGTTCCAGCGCGTTCTTCGATTCACCCAGAACGGCGCCGCCGGCGCGCACCACCCATGTGCCGGGCGCGCGTGTGATCGTGATTTTCGGTGCCATTTGGCTACTCCTCCCCAGTTTCGTCAGGCCAGTCTGCACTGCATGTGTTGCGCCGACATGTCAAAGCGGCTCGGTCGCGCTGTCTAACCATAGCCGAGCCTGCTCGGAAACCCGAGGGCCGATTTTGTCGCGGCAGGCGGCGTGGTAACGGTTGAGCCAGTCGATTTCCCCCGCGTCCATCATCGCGGGCAGGATCAGGCGGCGGTCGATCGGCACCCAGGTCAGGGTTTCGAAATCGAACATGTCGCGGTCATCGCCGCCATGCAGCGCCTCGGCCTCGCGCACCACAATCAGGTTTTCAAGCCGGATGCCGAAGGCGCCCTCGCGGTAATAGCCTGGTTCGTTCGACAGGATCATGCCGGGATCGAGCGGCACGTGGCTGATCCGGGCAAGGCGCTGCGGGCCTTCATGCACGCAAAGATAGACTCCCACGCCGTGGCCGGTGCCGTGGTTGAAATCCTGCCCGGCAAGCCAGAGCGGATAGCGCGCCAGCGCGTCGAGATCACGCCCGGCGAGCCCTTTTGGAAAGCGCGCCCGGGAAATGGCGATCATGCCCTTGAGAACGCGGGTGAAACAGCGCCGTTCCTCGTCGCCCACATGGCCCACGGGCAGGGTGCGGGTGATGTCGGTGGTGCCCTCGATATACTGCCCGCCGCTGTCGACCACTATCAGTTGCCCTTCGTCGAGCCGCGTGTTCGAGGTTTCGGTCACGCGGTAATGCATCACCGCGCCGTTGGGGCCGGTGCCGGCGATGGTGTCGAAACTGATGTCGATCAGCGCGTTGGTGGCCCGGCGGAACCCTTCGAGGGCGGTGACCACGTCGATCTCGGTGATCGTGCCGGGGGGCTGCGTGTCGAACCACGTGAGGAATTCGACCATCGCGGCGGCGTCGCGCAGATGCGCCTCGCTTGTGGCGGCGATCTCGGCGTGGGTCTTGCGGGCCTTGGGCAGGATGCAGGGATCCTGGCCCCAGACATGGGCGACGCCGGCCTCATCGAGTTCCTGCACCGCGAGGACCGGTGCGGTCTTGGGGTCGACCCGCACCGTGCCGGTCAGGGAATGCAGCGCCGGGGCAAAGGCCGAGGGCGGGCGGGTCGTGACTTGCGCACCGAGATGGGCGCGCAGGCTGTCATCGAGCTTGGCCGGATCGACGAAGAGGGTGAGGCGCGCGTCGCCGTGCAGGATGGCAAAGGCGTGTGGCACGGGGTTGCGCGGGATGTCCGAGCCGCGGATGTTCAGAAGCCAGGCAATGGAATCCGCCAGCGTGATCACCGCCGCGGATTGCCCGGCATCGCGCAGCGTCTGGGCCAGCCGGGCGCGTTTGGCGTCATGTGTTTCACCGGCGAGATCGGCGGAATAGGGGGTGATGCGGCCGGTGGGCGGCGCGGGCTGATCCGACCAGATCATGTCGACGAGATTGCCATGCGGGGCCAGCGCGATGCCCTTTGGGCCGAGCTTTTCCTCAAGCGTTGCGATCTCGTCGGAGGTGTGCAGCCACGGGTCATAGGCCACGGTGCCGCCCTCGGGCAGTTGGCTCACGAGCCAATCGCCAAGCTGGGTCTCGGGCCAGGGGACCGGGGTGAAATGATCGGGATCGACCTGGCGCTTGACCTGGGTGCGATAGCGCCCGTCGATGAAGACCCCGGCCTTTTGCGGCAGCACCGCGCAGAACCCGGCCGATCCGGTGAAACCGGTGAGCCATGCCAGCCGGGCGTCTCGGTCGGCGACGTATTCGCCCTGATGCGCATCGGCGCGCGGCACGAGAAAACCGCTCAGCCCTTCGCTGCGCATGAGCGCGCGCAGCGTGGCAAGCCGTTCGGGCCCCTGGGACGGGTCCGCACTGTCCTGGAAACTCTGAAACATGCAACTCCCCTGTGGTTTGGCCGTATCGAACAGGGAAATCCGCCCATGCGCAACCGGCAATGGCGGGAAACCCTGCCCTGTCGATGCCGGGACCGCCCGGGGTGGCCCTGTAGCGGATCGCAGCAAATCGGATTCGCCTCGTGCCCAACGCAAGGGCAGCACAGGGCCGCGGTCGGGTGCTCACCGCATCAGTGCAGGGCAGTTTATCTTGCAAAGTCATCCTCTGCTTCGGGCGACGCGCAAGCCATCGAAAGCACCCGGCCGGGGGGCGGCCAGGTGCTGCCCGGGCGGCTTCGCCGCCGTTCCGGGCGAGGCGAATTCGATCAAAGGCGAAACGCCCTAACTGGCCTTCCTGATGCCGAGGAACCGCGCCCTTGCGCGCGGGTCGGTGTCAAAGAGGGCGGCGAGCTGTTCGGTCATGGCGCCGGCCAGTTGCTCGACATCGGTGATCGTCACCGCACGGTTGTAATAGCGGGTCACGTCATGGCCGATGCCGATGGCCAGAAGCTCGACGATCTTTTTTTTCTCGATCATCGCGATCACGTCGCGCAGATGTTTTTCGAGGTAATTGGCCGGGTTGACCGAGAGGGTCGAATCATCGACCGGCGCGCCGTCGGAGATCACCATCAGGATGCGGCGCGCCTCGGGGCGCATCAGCATGCGGCGATGCGCCCATTCCAGCGCCTCGCCGTCGATGTTTTCCTTCAGAAGCCCCTCTTTCATCATCAGCCCGAGATTGGGGCGGACCCGGCGCCATGGCGCATCGGCGCCCTTGTAGACGATGTGGCGCAGGTCGTTGAGGCGGCCGGGCTGGGCCGGGCGGCCCTGGCCCAGCCACCGCTCGCGGCTTTGACCGCCTTTCCATGCGCGGGTGGTGAAGCCGAGGATCTCGACCTTGACGTCGCACCGCTCCAGCGTGCGGGCGAGCACGTCGGCGCAGATCGCGGCGATCGAGATCGGACGTCCGCGCATCGAGCCGGAATTGTCCAGCAGCAGCGTCACCACCGTGTCGCGGAACTCGGTATCCTTCTCGACCTTGAACGAAAGCGGTGTCGTCGGGTTGGCCACCACGCGGGCGAGCCGGCCGGCGTCGAGGATGCCCTCTTCGCGGTCGAACTCCCACGAGCGGTTCTGCTGGGCCTGCAACCGGCGCTGGAGCTTGTTGGCGAGCCGCCCCACCGCGCCCTTGAGCGGGTCGAGCTGCTGATCGAGATAGGAGCGCAGCCGTTCGAGCTCGGCCGGTTCGGCGAGGTCTTCGGCGGCGATTTCCTCGTCGAATTCGGTTTCATAGGCGCGGTAATCGGGGTCGGCATCCGAGAGCGGCGGCGGCGGGGGCGGGTCGAGCGGGGCCTCGCCGTCGGGCATCTCGGCCTCGTCGCCCATCTCGTCCTCGGCCATTTCGTCCATCGAGACCTGGGCTTCGGAGGCGTCCTGCTGATCGTCCTGGGTCTGGTCGGGGTCGGCCTCGCCGGACTGGTCCTCGCTGTCTTCCTGACCGGCGTCCTCGGGGTTTTCCTCTTCCTGGGCCGCGTCGTCCTGATCGTCCTGATCGTCGTCGGGCGCGTCGGGATCGTCGCCCAACTGATCGCCATAGCCCAGATCGGTGATGACCTGGCGGGCGAAACGGGCGAATTCGGCCTGATCGGAGAGTTTTTCCTGAAGATTTTCGAGCGTGCCGCCGGCCTGTTCCTCGATGAAACCCTGCCAGAGCTTCATGATGTTGTCGGCCCCGGCGGGCAGGTCGCGGCCGGTGGCAAGGTGGCGGGTGAGATAGCCCGCGGCGGCTGCCAATGGCGCGTCGGAGCTGTCGGTGATCTGCTCATAGCCGCGGCGGCGGGCCTCGTCGGCGATCTTGGCGTCGATATTGCCCGAGGTGCCGGGCATTTCGCGCGCGCCCATCGCCTCGCATCGGGCGGTTTCCATCGCCTCGTAAATGTCGCGTGCCATGTCGCCCGGAGGGGCGTATTTGGCATGGGTGGTGTCGTCGTGAAACTTGTGCCGCAGCGCCAGCGCATCGGCCGTGCCCCGGGCGAGCAGCACCTCGTCGCGACTCATCCGGCGCGAAACCTGTGGCAGGCGCATCGCATCGCCCGAGAGCCCGGCGGGATCGACCGAGTAGGAGACCGCCAGCTCGGGATCGTCGGCCATGACCCTGGTGGCCTCGGCCAGGGCCTTCTTGAACGGATCGGCGGGGTTGTCGGATTGCTTGCTCATCGCGATGTCCTCGGCAGGCCGCTCATCGGCCCCGGGGGACCGGCTTGCGCGGCCCGCATGTCAGGGCGGGATGAGCGACTCCGCGTCATCCCAAACTCACGCTGGCAGCCGACTCGGGCAGTTCCTCGTCAAAGCAGCGCTGGTAGAATTCAGCCACGGTCTGGCGTTCCAATTCGTCGCATTTGTTGAGGAAGGTCACGCGGAAGGCGTAGCCGACATTGCGGAAGATCTCGGCATTCTGGGCCCATGTGATGACCGTCCGGGGGCTCATCAGGGTCGAGAGGTCGCCGTTCATGAAGGCGGTGCGCGTGAGGTCGGCGATGGTCACCATCTGGCTCACGATGCGGCGGCCTTTCTCGGTGTTGTAATGCGGGTTCTTGGCCAGCACGATCGCGGTTTCGGCGTCGTGGCTGAGATAGTTGAGCGTGGCGACAAGGCTCCAGCGGTCCATCTGGGCCTGGTTGATCTGCTGCACCCCGTGATAAAGCCCGGTCGTATCGCCCAGCCCCACTGTGTTCGCGGTGGCGAAGAGGCGGAAATACTTGTGCGGGGTGATGATCTCGTTCTGATCGAGCAGGGTGAGCTTGCCGTCGGTTTCCAGCACCCGCTGGATCACGAACATCACGTCGGCGCGGCCCGCGTCGTATTCGTCGAACACGATGGCGGTCGGGTTGCGCAGCGCCCAGGGCAGGATTCCCTCCTGAAACTGGGTGACCTGCTTGCCGTCCTTGAGCTTGATCGCGTCCTTGCCGATGAGGTCGATCCGGCTGATATGGCTGTCGAGATTGACGCGCACGCAGGGCCATTTGAGATGTGCGGCCACCTGTTCGATATGGGTGGATTTGCCGGTGCCGTGATAGCCCTGAATCATCACCCGGCGATTATGCGAGAACCCGGCGAGGATGGCGAGCGTGGTGTCAGGGTCGAACTTGTAGGTCGAATCGATATCGGGCACGCGTTCGGAGCGGTCGGAAAAGCCCTTTACTTTCATGTCCGTATCAATGCCAAAGACCTCGCGGACCGAGATTTCCTCGGTGGGTTTCGCGTTGATGTCGATCGATCCGTCCGCCATGTCCTGTCGTCCTTCAAGCCCGGCCAAAATGCCAACCCGCACGTGGTGCAATAAATTGCGCCCAAGGGCAAGGGGCCGGGCGATCTGACGCGGGGGCGCGGGGGTGCAAGGCGGAAAAATTCCCGCAGCAGCGGGGCGACGGGTGACGAGGGGGCGGTTTCGTGCCAATCTTGCAGCGATGGTGACGCGCGCGGATATCGAGGACATGCTGGCCCGCACCGCCATGGGCGACCGGGCGGCGTTCGCCGGGCTCTACCGGGCGACCTCGGCGAAACTTTTCGGCGTTGCCTTGCGTATATTGAATGACAGGGGCGAGGCCGAGGAGGTGTTGCAGGAGGTGTTTGTGCGGATCTGGCACAAGGCCGACCGCTATCGCGCCAACGGGCTGAGCCCGATGACATGGCTGATCACGGTGGCGCGCAATCTGAGCATCGACAGGTTGCGACGGCTGAGGGCCGCCGGGGCCGCCCAGGGCGGCGATCCGGATGCCGCGGTGGCGCAACTGGCCGATCCGGCCCCCGGTCCCGAGGCGCAGATCGTCGCGGCCGGTGAGCGGACGCGGCTCGACGCCTGTCTGGACGAGCTGGACGGCGCGCGGGCCGGGGCGGTGCGCGGGGCCTATCTTGAGGGGTTGAGCTATGCCGAGCTGGCCGTGCGTCACGAGGTGCCGCTCAACACCATGCGGACATGGCTGCGCCGCAGCCTGTTGAAACTGAGGGAGTGCCTGAGCCGATGAGCGAAGGGGGGCCAGAACGCGAAGACGACCGTATCCGCGCCGCGGAATACGCGCTTGGCCTGCTGGCCGAGGCCGAGGCCGAGGCGTTCGCCACGCGCTTGCGCGACGATCCCGAGCTGCGGGCGGAATACGCGCTCTGGGCCACGCATCTTGCTGGATTGGCGGATGGCGACA
Source organism: Paracoccaceae bacterium (assembly GCA_011389685.1). GTDB lineage: Bacteria > Pseudomonadota > Alphaproteobacteria > Rhodobacterales > Rhodobacteraceae > Aquicoccus. Next base: position 6,221 of record JAABTV010000041.1, on the reverse strand, counting down.
AAGTGACGCCGCCGGCGCGGGTCTGGCAGGGCATCGAGACCGGGCTGTTCGGGTTCGCACCGGCGGCGCCGGGCCGGTCGCGCTGGCGCTACTGGGGCGGCTGGGGGCTTGGCGCGGCGCTGGCGGGAATGCTGGTCGTGCTGTTGCTTTATGTCGGGCCATTCGGGCCGCCGACGGTGTCTCAGGCCGAGCTGGTCGCGCATATCGAGGCCGAGAGCGGCGACCTGCGGGTTCTGGCCGGGTATGACGCGGCCACCGGGCAGCTTGAGGTGTCGCGGATTGCGGGAGAGCCGGCGCCCGGGCGGTCGTTCGAGCTTTGGCTGATCGCGGGAGATGCGGCGCCGGTTTCGCTGGGTCTTCTGCCCGAGCGGGCGCGCGGGGTGCTGCGCGTGCCTGATGCGCTGGGCCCGCAAATGGCCGGGGCGACGCTTGCGATTTCCGATGAGCCGGCGGGCGGCTCGCCGACCGGGCAACCGACCGGCGCGGTGCTGGCCGCGGGGCAGGTGATCACAGCTTCGTGAGGGGTGAAACCCGGGTGCCGGTCCTGACGTGTCTGCGTGTGACCTGCCTGCAAGGGGCAGGGACAACGCAACATGAAAGGACCAAGACATGAAACAGATCGCACTTGTCGCCGCATTCACCGCATTCGCAGGGGCCGCACAGGCCGACAATCCGATGGTCGGCGGCGCGCCGATGTTCGCGTCCAAGAACATTGTCGAGAACGCGGTGAATTCGGCCGACCACACCACGCTGGTGGCCGCCTTGCAGGCGGCTGGCCTGGTCGAGACGCTTCAGAGCGAGGGGCCGTTCACCGTCTTTGCGCCCACCAACGCGGCGTTCGACCGGCTCAAGGCTGGCACGGTCGAGGCGCTGCTTCAGCCCGAGGCCAAGGACCAGCTGACCCAGATCCTGACGTGCCACGTGGTCGGGGCCGACGCGATGTCGGGCGCGATCAAGGGCATGATCGAGGATGATGGCGGCATGCATGTCGTGCCGACGCTGGGCGGGTGCATGCTCAAGGCGGCCTACGAGGGCGACAGGATCATGCTGGAAGACGAGCGCGGCCGCACGATCAACGTGACCATCGCCGATGTCGAGCAATCGAATGGCGTGATCCACGTGGTTGACCGGCTGATCCTGCCGGCAATGTGAGGCCGAAAACGCCCAACCGTGGGGCTGCCGGTCAACGGCTGGTGGCCCCGCGCGGAGCGTTTCGCTTCACGCGAAATTGCGCGGCGCGTGATTGCATGGGCCCGGCATGTCGCGCAGATAAGGGTCTAAAGAGGAGTTCATCATGCAACGACGGAATTTTTTCCAACTCGCACTGGCCGCACCGGCGGCGATGGCGGCAGGCTTTGCCCCCGCTTTGGCGCGCGCCTTCGAGGTGACCCGCAGCGACAGCGAATGGCGCGCGATGCTGAGCGCGCTGGAATACAAGGTGATGCGCAAGGAAGGCACCGAACCGGCCTTTTCCTCGCCGCTCGACAAGGAATATCGCGCGGGCACCTATCATTGCCGGGGTTGCGACCTGGCGCTTTATTCAAGCGAGCACAAGTTTGACAGCGGCACCGGCTGGCCGAGTTTCTGGCAAGCGAAAAGCGGCGCGATCGAAACGAAACCGGACCGGACGCTTTTTGGCACCTATACCGAATGCCATTGCGCGCGTTGCGGGAGCCATCTCGGCCATATTTTCGATGACGGGCCGAAACCGACCGGAAAACGGCATTGCATCAACGGTGTGAGCCTTGTCTTCCGGCCCGCGTGAGAGGATACGCGCGAAAGGTTACGAAATCTGAACGCCCCCGCGCGCCCCGGCGCGCGGGGGCGAATCGTTGTGCCGCACGGTGGTCGGGTGCCGCTTTTGGCAATCACTTGAAATTGCGGCTGTCCTTGACCTGCTCCCAGGCCCACATCACCTCTTGCAACTGTTCCTCCTGCGAGCGGTCGCCGCCGTTCATGTCGGGGTGCAACACCTTGATCAGCGCCTTGTAAGCCGTGCGCAGTTCGGTTTTCGTGGCGCTGTCCTTGACTTCGAGAATCTCGATCGCGCGGCGTTCGGTGGGCGGCAGGCGGCGGCCCGTCGACTGGCCGCGCTTGCCGGGGTTCTGGGTGGCGTTGGCGCCAAGGACCTGGTGCGGATCCTCGATCCCGAGCCGCGCCCAGGCGCGGGCCTCGGGGTCGCGGAAATCACGGGTCTGACGCTCCCAGACCTTGTCCTTGGTGGCCTGGGCGTTGATCTCGGCCTCGGTGGTGCCGTCGAAGAAATTCCACTTGAGGTTATATTCGCGCACATGGTCCTTGCAGAACCAGAAATAATCATCGAGCACATCCGGGGCCTTGGGCGCGCGAAACTTGCCCGGCTCGTTGCAGCCGGGATGATCGCAGACCCGGGTCGACGTCTCGGACGCGCCGGACATGCCGCGCCGGCCGCGCGGGTTCTTCTTCTTGGCCGACGATACGGAGATATCGAAACCGAAGGGATCGGGTTTTGGCATGATTGAGGCACCTTTTCGACTCGGACCCGGGAGTTTACGCTTCTGGGCGAAAACTGAAAGAGGGCAGGAGAGAAAAAATGTCGAAAGAGGCAGAGATCCGCGCAGCGATTGAGGCGGCGTTCGATATTCAAGAGTTTGAAATCGTGAACGAATCCGGCCGTCACGCGGGGCATTCGGGGGATGACGGGTCGGGCGAGAGTCATTTCGCGATCCGTTTGCGCGCGCGGGAACTGGCCGGGTTGGGCCGGGTCGCACGGCATCGGGCGGTGCATCGCGCGCTGGGGCCGGAGCTGGTGGCGTCGATCCACGCGCTTGCGATGGACCTCGGGTGAGAGGTCAGGTGCGGTCGGCGTCGTCGTCCGGGTGGTCGGGCGTGGTGTCGGTGTCGTCGGTTGCGGGGGCGTCGATGCTATCCTCGGGATCGGGCGTTTCGGTGGTGTCTGCCGAGTCTACCGGTTCGGGCTGAACGCTGTCTTGCGCCTCGGTGCGCTGGGCGTCGCGGGGGCGGCGAAACACCAGAAGGTCACGAAACACGGTCTGCGAGGAGGTCAGGCCCTGGCGCTCGTCCACGGGTAGGGTTTCGGCGCGCTGAAACTCCCAGCCCTGCGCGGCGTGTTCATTCATAACCTCTTGCATGACAAGGGCAAATCGAGCCTCCGGGGTCTTGACCCCCTTGAGTTTGCGGGCCTTTCGCGGGGCCGGGACGACCTTGTATTCATAACCTGTCATCGGGTGTTTTCCGTGGTTTCACATCCCCGGTTTCTAGCAGGCCGGGGCCGGGGATTCCAGCACCGGTTAACCGGGTGTTGCACCGCCGTTCCCGCCGGTTAAGGGGCGGCGCGGCACGAAATCCAGGGGGGTGATATGCGTGCACCGCCCGGCTGTCACCCGGCTGCCGGGTGACGCCTGTCCGGAACCCGGGGCCAAGGGTTAACCGGGCGCGCGGTCACTTGCGGCGGATGCCGATCGGGCGACCGACCGAGGCCGGGCGGGGCAGGTCGCGGTGGCGCGCCATCAGCGCCTGCATGTTGGCCAGGATGTCGGGCGGCATTGGGGCGACGCGGGGGCCGGACATGTCGATATGCAGGCTGAGCCCTTCGGCGCTGGCCGAGACCCAGCCATCGGAATGGTTCAGTTCCTGGTAGAAGTGGAAGCGCTTTTCGTCATGGTCGAGCAGCTGGAAGCTGGCGCGCACCATGTCGCCCTCGTGGATCTCGCGCAGGTAGCGGACATGGGATTCGGCGGCATAGGTGGTGAAGCCCCGCGCGCTGAGGTAATCGGGGCCGAAGCCCAGCTCTTCCCAGACCTGATCGACGCCACGGTCGAACAGCACGTGATAGAAGGCAAGGTTCAGATGGCCGTTATAGTCGATCCAGTCCGGTTCGACCCGCATCGGCGTCGAGAGGAAGGGGGTGTTTTCGGTCATTTGTCTCAGAACGGTTTGACCACCACGACCCAGAGAATGGCGATCGTGGCGATGACGGAGATTTCGTTGAAGATGCGCAGGAACAGGTCGCTTTCGCGAAACTCGCCGCGCCGTGCACGCATCACCAGGCGGCCGGTCCAGACGTAATGCACCGCCAGAAGGGCCACGAGCGCGAGCTTGAGATGGGTCCAGGGCGCGAAATCCCAGACCGACCAGGCCAGCCACAGCCCGGTGATCACGCCGATGACGGCCAGCCCGGCCGAGAACCGGTAGAGCCGCACCGTGAGATCGCCGGTCGGGCCGAATTCGCCGAGCCGTGCATGTTCGCGCTTCCAGTAGATCAGCGCGCGCGGCACCGCGAAGACGGATGTCATCCAGCCCATGACGCAGAGCAGATGTATGATCTTGAGCCAGTCCATGGGCGATCAATGCCCTGTCGGCGGCGGCTGTGCAAGACCGCTTGTGCCGGGAGGCGGGGCCGGCGGGCATCGGGCCCTGCAACACGCCCTTGGCCCCGAGGGCCCGTGCCGCCGTGCCGGGCGCACGCGGTTCGGGGCGGGCTGATTTCGTGCTGTGGCAGAACCGCACACGGGGCGGAATCCCTGTTGACGGTTACGGCTCCGCGGCGCCCGAATGCGACCGTGGTTCTGTAGGCACCGGTTCCTTCATGCGCGCATGAGAGGTGGCAGCTGTGCGGTATGGCGGGCTTTTTCCAGTAGCTTGCCTGGCCCGGGAGCGACCGTTTCCCGGCCAACATCGAATTTTTTGACTTTGAAAGGATGAATCAATGCCGAATTTCGTTTTGAACACGTCGACGGTCGGCCCCGGTATCCGGGCCGACATGAGCAATGACGCATACGCCTATACCGTGCTGATGCCGGGCGTGGTGGCCGGATCGACCAATGACACGGCGATCATGGGAACGGGTCTGAGCCAGATGGTCACGATCTACGGATCGGCATGGTCGGGGACCGGGTATGGCGCCGTGCTCAGCGGAGACCATGCAAACCTGGTGGTCACGCAGGGCGCGACCGTCAACGCGGCCAGGGCGCCCTATTCGGGCGTGGTGTTCAACGGCACGTCGCCGAGGATGGTCAATTCCGGTGAGATCACCGGTCAGAACGGGCTGTTGCTGGCCAGCGGCGCGGTCGGGGCGCGGATCGAGAATCACGGGCTGATTGCCGGGGCCGGCGCCACGACCGGGCAGGTGCCGTCGGGGATCACCATCGGGGTCGCCTCTGAGGTTGATACCACGATCTACATCAACAATACCGGCACGATTTCCGGTGGCGCCGCGAGCACCGACGGCTCAAGCATGAGCGGGCACCGGATGGCGATCTATCAAGGTGAGGACACGCCGCTTGTCGCGGTCGAGATCGTGAATGCGGGGCTGTTGTCGGGCGAGGTGATGCTGCGCGGCGGCGATGACAGTCTGAGCAATGCGGGACTGATCAGCGATGCGGTCGACATGGGGGCCGGGGACGATCGGGTCGTGAATGCCGGGCAGATCATGGGCGCGGTGCTCCTGGGCGCCGGAGGCGACAATCTGGACAACAGGAACGGTCGCATCACCGGTGAAATCAACGCCGATGCGGGAGACGATACGGTGATCGGCGGGGCGATGACCGACGAAATCCGCGGCGGCGATGACGCGGATCTCATCTATGGGCTTGACGGGGACGATCTGATTGACGGTGAGCTTGGGGAGGATGCGATTCATGGTGGTGCAGGGTCCGACACGCTGTCGGGCGGGTCCAACGACGACGTGATCCATGGCGGCTCGGGCGGGGATTTGATCGATGGCGGTTCGGGGTTCGACGATCTTCGCGGCGACAGTGGCGACGACACTATCCTGGGCGGCACGGCCGAGGACACGATCGACGGCGGATCGGGCGATGACAATATCGACGGCGGGGCCAATGCCGACATGATCTTCGGGCGCTCGGGCGATGATTTCATCCGTGGCGGCACCGGCCTGGACGTGATCGAGGGCGGCGCGGGCGACGACACGATCGCGGGCAATTCCGGCCATGACGAGATCGACGGCGGCTCGGGCGGGGACCGGATTTTCGGCGGCGCGAACAACGACACGCTGCGGGGCACGCTGGGGAACGATTACCTCGATGGCGGGTCGGACGACGATCTGCTTTATGGCGGCTCGGACGATGACAGGCTGATCGGCGGGACGGGTCAGGACATGCTCTATGGCGGCTGGGGGAGCTATGCGGGAATTTGGGTGATGGCGTGATTTGAAGGGCGGCGTATCGTGGCGGGTGTCAAAGCCGGCCAGAACCTCACAA
>JAABTV010000040.1 GCA_011389685.1 Paracoccaceae bacterium | reverse complement strand
CGGGCAGCACCTGGCCGCCCCCCGGCCGGGTGCTTTAGAGATGATGCGCGCAGCTTCGGGCAAGAGAACACGTTGCAAGATAAACCGCCCAACGCTGACGTGGTAAGCACCCGACCGCGGCCCTGTGCTGCCCTTTCCTTGGGCACGGGACGAATCCGAATTGCTGCGATACGCTGTAGGGACAGGTGGGGTGAGAGGCTGGACAACGACCCAAGCGGGGCTCGTTACGGCTGCTTCCTTCCGGACCTGACCGGGTTGGCGAGGCGCTTGCCCGCGCCAACCTCTCACCCGCCCATATAGAGACGAGGCGGGGGATTCGCAAGCGGTGCGCTCAGATCGTCAGGCAAAGCTGCATGAAGCCGTCGGGGGTGTCGCCAAGATCCTTGACCGGGGGCAGGTGGGGGTCGTCGAGATAGGCGCGGGCGTCGGGAGATGTCGCGACAGTGGTGCGCACCCCGCCGAGGGGCGTGAATGACCAGATCGGCCGGATCTTGGTGTCGAGCGGGCCGTGCGTGGCGACATGGCGGCGCAGGATGTCGCGGGTCCAGATCGGGCTTTCGAACACGATCTCGGGGGTCGGGTCATAGCCCTGTTCGGGCGGGAACCCGATGCCGTGGGCGCGGAAGGCGTTGGTGGCGACGAGAAATTCCATACCGTCGCTCACGCGCTGGCCGTTCCAGCGAAGGTTGCGAATGCGGGTGGCCCTCGCGTCGGACACCATGCTGTTGCTGTCGAACCGCGCCGTCTGCGAGAGGTCGATCTCATAGCTCACTCCGCAGATCACGTCGAACTTGTAGCCCGGGAAGGCCTCGCGCAGGAGCGGTTGGGGAGCGGGATCGCCGGGGTCGAGCCGTGAAAACAGGCTGGCGCTGTGTTCGAGCCAGTGGCGCAGCCCCGCGCCGGTGATGCGCAGGGCGCAGAACGGGTTGGGGTAGAGGTAGAGGTCGGCGAGGCTGCGCAGAGTCAGGGGGCCGGGGGGCACGTGGGTGTAGTGATCGACGCCGGACCGGCGCCCGGTCTTGTAGGGCGCCGCGGCCGAGAGCAGCGGCAGGTCGGCAAGGTCGGTGCCGCATATCGCCTCGCGCAGGAACCCCGCTTGTGCCCGCGCGACGAGTTGCAGCGCGGCATCATTGGCGAAGAGCGAAAAGAAGCTGTGCAGCGGGGCGCGGGTTTCGCCGACCGGTTCGCGGATGCGGGCGAGTGTTGCCTCGTGGGCGGGGCGGGTGATGGACAGGATCCCGCAGCTTTCGGCGGCCGGTCGGGTGCTTGCCGGTTCGGCCACCGGGATCAGGCGGGAGGCGGCCCGTTGCACCCGCCAGCCCGCACCTGCCCCCGGTTCGAGCGTCAGGTCGATGGCGCCAAGGTGGCTGCCCCAGAAGCCGCCCATCACAACCGGGGTGCCATGGACCAAGCCGGATTCCCCGTCAATCGCGGGATGGGTAAACCCGACCGGCCCGGGAAAGCGCGTATGGGTATGCCCGCCGAGGACCGCATCCACCCCTTCAAGGCCGGCCAGCGGCAGGATGGCATTCTCGGCCCCCGCGCGGGAGCTGTTTTCAAGGCCGCTATGGGCGAGGATCACGACGAGGTCACAGCCTGCGCTCCGCATCGTCGCCACCTCGTCGCGCACGGCGCTGACCATGTCGCGGACAAGGAATTCGGCGGCGAGGTGGTGATCCCATTCGAGGGTTTGCGGCGGCAGGCAGCCGGTGACGCCGATTCGCAGGTCATGCATGGCGCCTTTCGTATCGCGAAAGCGTCGTTCGAGGATTCGGTGCGGAGCGAATGCGGGGGGGCCGGTAATCAGCCCGGAGCCGGTGCGATGCAGATTGCAGCAGAGAAACGGAAAGCGTGCCGTCGCGATCGTATCGAACAGGAAATCCGCCCCGTAGTCGAAATCATGATTGCCCGGAGTCGCGGCGTCATAGTTCAGGCTGTTCATGGCCGCGATCACCGGATTCTCACCGCCATGATCCAGCTCCTGCCGGGCGATCAGGTCGCAGGCAATGCTGCCCTGAAGCATGTCGCCGCAATCGAAAAGAAGCGTGTTGGGGTGTTCGTTCCGGCATTGATGAATCAGCGTGGCAATGCGCGCCAGCCCGCCCGTGGCGGTGGGTTTGTCGGCAAGATAGTCATAACCGCGCAATGCGCCATGCAGGTCGGTGGTCTGCAAGAGCGTGATCTGCAGAGCAACAGAATCCGCCATGATCGATGTCAGGTTTTTCAATGCCTTGCCTTGGCTCTCGTATTGCGGCTTCAGGGTGGCCCGAGGTTGCGTTGAATCGTGGCGTTCGGTGTTGGCGTCGGGAGGTGCAGGTTAGGGTGATATCCACGCGGGTTCAAATCAAAAGGTTGAATAAAAGTTTAATAATCAACCCTTAAGGGTGCGTGGCGCGCCGTTCGGCCTGTGTGTGATTGCGCGCCGTGGGCAAACATGCAACATCCGGGCGTAAAGGGAGGCACGGGCATGCGGTTGGCGGAAACGGTGACGTTCGGGGGGGCGGGTCTTGACCGGGCGGCGCATCTGCGGGGCAATGCCGAGGGGCTTGCCAAGGCGCGCCGCGATCCCGACAGCCGGGCGATCGTGATCTGGCGCAGCAAGCCGCTTTTTGCAGGTGACGCGCGCGATACCCTGGTTCGCGTGCCTCTGGATCATCCGGTTCTTGTTGGTGCGGGTGAGATGATTTTTCTCGGGCTGGAAGGGAACGCGGCGCTTTTCGGGGCCGATATCTCGCATTGGGAGCCGGGCGAGATCGACGCCGAGGCGCTGGCCGCGTTCTTTGATCCCAGCGAGCAGGTTCATCCCAAGGCACCCGAGGGCAGCGCGTTTCGCGAATTGCGCGCCGTGATGGCGCGGATCGGCCCGCGCGATGCGGAAGTGGCGGCGACGGCCAAGGCGATCCTGAGCTGGCACAGAAGCCACCGGTTCTGTGCCAAATGCGGGCATGAAAGCGAGATGATCCAGGCCGGTTGGCAGCGGGCTTGCGCGGGCTGCGGTGCCCAGCATTTCCCGCGCACCGACCCGGTGGTGATCATGCTGATCACGCGCGCCAACAAGGTGTTGATGGGGCGCAGTCATGGCTGGCCCCAAGGCATGTATTCGCTGTTGGCGGGGTTCGTCGAGCCGGGCGAGACGATCGAGGCCGCGGTGCGCCGCGAGGTCGCGGAAGAAGCCGCGATCGAGGTCGGGCGTGTCGATTACCTTGCCTCGCAACCCTGGCCCTATCCCAGCTCCCTGATGATCGGTTGTCACGGCGAGGCGCTGAGCGACGAGATCACCATCGACCCGGTCGAGATCGAAACCGCCCAATGGTTCAGCCGCGAAGAGATTGCCGATGCGTTTTCAGGGCAGAATCCGCTCATGAAGCCGGCCAGAAAAGGGTCAATCGCGCATTTCATCCTTTGGAACTGGCTTGCGGACAGGCTCGATTGACGCGACAGTGACAGGAAACGGCAGGTATCCATGATTTTTTCGACCAAGGAAGATATCGAGGCCCCGCTGGAGCATGTGTTCGGCGTGGTGTCGGATTTCGACAGGTTCGAGCGGTTGGCGCTGCGGCGCGGAGCCGAGGTTTCGCGCATGGATTCGCTACGAGAACCGGGCCTTGGCATGGCGTGGGACATCGCCTTTCAGATGCGCGGCAAGCGGCGCGAGATCGAGATCGAATTGACCGAGTATGACCCGCCCAACCGGATGCTGTTTGAAAGCCGCTCACCCGGCATGGGTGGGCATTTGATTGTCGATCTGGTCGCATTGTCGCGGCATCGCACACGGCTGGGACTCGAACTCGAGTTGAAGCCGCAGACCTTGTCGATGCGTCTGCTGGTGCAATCGCTGAAGCTGGCCAAGGGAAACCTGAACAAGAAGTTCAAGGTGCGCGTAGCCGAATATGCCAAGGCGATGGAAGAGAGCTACAAGTCGCGCATGGCGTGAGGTTGGCGCCCCGGGGCGGGTGCAGCCCGGGCCGAGGGATCAGCGCACCCGATCGGCCGGGTAGACACCCATGATCTCGAGATGCGAGGTGAAATAGCCCAGTTCGTCCAGCGCGCGTTTCACGGCCGGATCATCCGGGTGGCCGTCGATATCGGCCCAGAAGCGGGTGGCGGTGAACGAGCCATCGACCATGTAGCTTTCGAGTTTGGTCATGTTCACGCCGTTGGTGGCGAACCCGCCCATCGCCTTGTAGAGCGCGGCGGGAATGTTGCGCACCTCGAAAACAAAGCTGGTCATCATGCCCAACTCGCCCCGGGGTGAATAATCGGGCTCGCGCGACATGATGACAAAGCGGGTGGTGTTGTGGCCGTTATCCTCGATATTGCGGGCCAGCACGTCGAGCCCGTAGATTTCGCCCGCCAGTGCAGAGGCCAGGACGCCCTCGCCCGGGGTCTTGAGCCGGGCAAGCTCGGCCGCGGCGCCGGCGCTGTCGGCGGCGGCGATGCCCTGGATCCCGTGTTGCCGGAGAAACGCGGCCGATTGCGGCAGCAGCACGAGATGCGCGCGCACCGTTTGGATGTCCTCGATCCGGGTGCCGGGATTGGCCAGCAGGCAGATGCGCACGCGGACAAAGGATTCGCCCACGATATGCAGACCGCTTTCGGGCAGGAGCCGGTGAATGTCGGCCACGCGGCCATAGGTCGTGTTCTCGACCGGAAGCATGGCGAGATCGGCGCGAGCGTCGCGCACCGCGCCGATCACCTCTTCGAACGTGTCGCAGGGCAGCGCCTCGAGTTCGGGGCGGGCGGTATGGCAAGCCTCGTGGGAATAGGCGCCCGGCTCTCCCTGAAAGGCGATCCGCTGGGTCATTTTTCGTGCTTTCCTGTCGATTTACGCCCGAAAGGGCGATTGGTCGCGGAAACTACACCTTGCTTTGCCCGAGGGGAAGCGGATAGATACGCGCCGAAGCGAGACCAATTTTCGGAAGCGGGCACATGTTTGACACGATGACATCCACCAAGATTATCGGCGCCTTCTGTGGGGCACTTCTGGTGTTCATGCTGGGTAAATGGGCGGCGGAAGGGCTCTATGCGACGGGCGGCGGGCATGGCGGTGAAGATCATGCCGCCGGTTATGTCATTGCCGTTGACGAAGGCGATGATGTGGAAGCTGCGGCCAAGGACGAGCCGACCTTCGAAGAATTGCTTGCAGCGGCGGATCTGGACAAGGGCGAACGTGTCTTTTCCAAGTGCCGGGCCTGCCATAAACTGGGTGAAGGCGAGCACGGGACCGGCCCGTCGCTTCATGCCGTCGTCGGACGCCCGGTTGGTGCGGCGGACGGGTTCGGGGCCTACTCGGGCAATCTCGATCAGATCGGCGATGTCTGGAGCCCCGAGAATCTCAACGCGTTTCTGGAAAGCCCGCGCAGCGCGACCCCGGGCACTTCGATGAGCTTTGCCGGGTTGCCCAAGGCCGAGGATCGCGCGAACCTGATCGCCTATCTTGAAGTTGTGGGTGACTGAGGCCGGGCACGTTTCCAAGATGGGCCGCCCCCCATTGGGGAGGCGGCCTTTTTGATGGGTTCTCTCACGTCCAGTTGACGCATTCGCAACTTGAACATGCCCTGCCCTGCCCATTAGCGTGGGTCAGAGGCCGATGCCTGCGCCAAAGCTGGCCTGCGGCCGGTCCACATGAGAGGGAGACGGAATGCAACATGCGTGTCCAAGACAGGTGACATCCGGCAAGCCACGGGTTCGCGTGGCCCGAGCGCAGCCCGCGGAAGCCCCCCGGCTGGCACGGCTGCTCATGGTGCTGAGCAGCATCCTGATTCTGGCTCTGGCGGCAGGGCCGCTGCCCGCCGAGGAGGACGGGATCATCCGGTCGCATGGCTATTCCTATTTCGGCGATCTGACATACCCGGAGGATTTCGAGCATTTCGACTATGTGAACCCCGATGCACCCAGGGGCGGTGCGATGGTGCGTTATGCGCTGGGCACGTTCGATTCGCTCAACCCCTATACGCGCAAGGGGCGGGCCAGCGGAACATTGATCTGGACGACCTATGAATCCCTGCTGGGGTCGGGCCCGGCAGATGCCTATGGCGAGAATTACGGGCTTCTGGCCGAGCGTATCGAGTATGACGAAGGCAAGACCTGGGTGATTTTCCACATGCGGCCCGAGGCGCGGTTCTCGGACGGCACGCCGGTCACGGCGCATGACGTGGTGTTTTCGCACAATCTTTTCCTGGAACAGGGCTTGCCTTCCTATGCCGTCGCGGTGGCCAAGCGGGTGTTGAGTGCCGAGGCGTTGGACGATCACACGGTCAAGTTCACTTTTGCCGAGGGTATCTCGCGCAGGAGCCTGATTGATCAGGTCGGCGGCACCCCGGTCTTTCCCCGCAAATGGTACGAGGAAACCGGTGCGCGGCTGGATGAATCGCGGCTGACCCATCCGCCGGGGTCGGGGCCTTATGTTCTGGAAAGCCACGAAGTGAACCGCCGCGTGGTTTACCGGCGCAACCCCGATTACTGGGGCTGGGATTTGCCGATCAACCGTGGCCGGCACAATTTCGATGAAATCCGGGTTGAGTTTTTCGCCGATGATTCCGCCGCGTTCGAGGCGTTCAAGGCGGGCGAATACACGTTCCGAGACGAGAACGACCCCAAGAAGTGGGCGACCAGTTACGATTTCCCGGCGGTGCAGCGGGGCGATGTCAAGGTGGTCGAGCTGCCCGATGGCACGCCGCCGACGCCGACGGGATTCATCTTCAACCTGCGGCGCGACAAGTTCGCCGATCCTAAGCTGCGCGAGGCGATCGCGCTGGCGTTCAATTTCGAATGGACCAATGCGTCGCTGCAATACGATCTTTACGCGCAGCGCCATTCCTTCGTGCAGAACGCCCCGCACGAGGCCAAGGGCGTGCCGGAAGGGGCCGAACGCGAATTGCTGGAAAGTCTGGGCGATCTGGTGCCGCAAGCGGTTCTGGAAGAGCCGGCAGTGATGGCCCATTCCTCGGACGGCACGCGCCAGACCGACCGGCGCAACCTGCGTCGTGCGATGCGGCTTCTGGATGAAACGGGCTGGATCGTTGGCGATGACGGGATGCGGCGCAATGCCCAGGGCGAGCCGCTGACCATCGACTTTCCGATCCCGTCGAGCTTTCCCTCGACGCTGAGCGCCGCGATCGAGGTCTACGCCAAGAACCTCAAGCGCATGGGGATAGATGCGCGGGTCAATGCCATCGACTCGGCGCAATACACGCTGCTTGAACGCGATTTCGACTATGACATGATCTATGACGCCTATATCCCGTTTCTCGAAGCGGGCACCGGGCTGCATCAGCGTTACGGATCGGCCGAGGCCGAGTTCAGCGTGTTCAACCCGGCCGGGCTGGCCAGCCCGCTGGTGGACCGGATCATCGATATCGCGCTCGAAGCCGAGACCCGGGAGGAATCGCAGACCGCGCTCATGGCGCTGGACCGGGTTCTGCGTTATGAGCGGTTCATGGTGCCGACATGGTTCAAGGACAAGTACTGGCTGAGCTACTGGAACATGTATGAACATCCCGAGCCTTTGCCGCCCTTTGACGTCGGGGTGATGGATTTCTGGTGGGTGAACCCCGAGAAAGCCGCGGCGCTCAAAGCCTCGGGCGCGCTGAGGTAGGGGCGGCATGGGCGCCTATTTCCTGCGGCGGTTGTTGCTGATCATTCCCACGCTGTTCGGGATCATGGTCATCAATTTCACGCTGGTCCAGTTCGTGCCCGGAGGGCCTGTCGAACAGGTTCTGGCGCAGATTCAGGGCCGGGGCGACGTGTTTTCGGGATTTGCCGGCGGCGGTGGCGGCGATCAGGCTGGCAGTTCGGACCTCGTGGGCGAGGATTTCTTTGTCGGGTCGGGGGGTGATTCGAAATATGTCGGCGCCCGTGGGTTGCCCAAGGAATTCATCGAACAGCTTGAGCAGGAGTTCGGTTTCGACAAGCCGCCGCTTGAGCGGTTTCTGGGCATGGTGTGGAATTACATGCGGTTCGATTTCGGCGAGAGCTATTTCCGCTCGATCAGCGTGATCGACCTTGTTCTGGAAAAGATGCCGGTGTCGATCTCGCTTGGCCTGTGGTCGACCCTGATTGCCTATCTGGTGTCGATCCCGCTGGGCATTCGCAAGGCGGTAAATGATGGCAGCAAGTTCGACACATGGACCAGCGGCGCGATCATCGTGGCCTATGCGATTCCCGGGTTCCTGTTCGCCATCCTGCTGCTGGTGCTGTTCGCGGGCGGCTCATACTGGCAGGTGTTTCCGCTGCGGGGCCTGACCAGTGACAACTGGGACCAACTGAGCCTGATCGGCAAGGCGCTGGATTATTTCTGGCACATCACCCTGCCGGTTCTGGCCTCGACTATCTCGGCCTTTGCGACGCTGACGCTTCTGACCAAGAACAGCTTTCTCGACGAGATCAAGAAACACTATGTCATGACGGCCCGCGCCAAGGGGCTGAGTGAGGGGCGGGTGCTTTACGGGCATGTCTTCCGCAACGCGATGCTGATCGTGATCGCGGGCTTTCCGGCGGTGTTCATCGGGGTATTTTTCGGCGGCTCGCTCATTATCGAGACGATCTTTTCGCTCGACGGTCTGGGGCGGCTCGGGTTCGAGGCGGCGGTGGCGCGGGATTACCCGGTGATGTTCGGCACGCTGTTCATTTTCGGCCTGATCGGCCTTGTCGTCGGTATCCTGAGTGATGCGATGTATGTGCTCGTCGATCCGCGGATCGACTTCGAGAAGAGGGAGGGCTGATGCGTTTTCTTTTCAAGCGGTATCAGATTTCGCTGCCTCTCGCCTTCGGCTCGGACGCGAAATCCGATGCCGGTGTTTCCCGCGAAAAGGAAACACCCTAGATGGCGCTTTCCCCCCTCAATCAGCGTCGCTGGCGCAATTTCCGGCGCAACGGTCGGGCGTTCTGGTCCTTGTGGATCTTCCTCGCCCTGTTCGGGACCAGCCTGTTTGCCGAGTTCATCGCCAATGACAAGCCGATCGTCGTGCAGTATCGCGGCGAGTTCTATTTCCCGATCTTCAATTTCTACCCCGAGACCACCTTTGGCGGAGATTTCAGGACCGAGGCGATCTATCGCGACCCCGAGGTGCAATGCCTGATCGTGACCGGGGGGCTGGACCTGTGTTTCGATGAGCCCGAATCCCTGATCGAGCAGGCAGAGGATGGCGTGATCGACGGCGAGGCGATCGAGAAGGGGTGGATGATCTGGCCGATCATCCCCTATTCCTATGAAACCAGCGTCGACCGGCCGGGCGCGGCGCCGCTGCCGCCGGGCGAGGGCAATCTCCTTGGCACGGACGACACGAAACGCGACGTGATGGCGCGTGTCATCTACGGGTTTCGATTGTCGGTGCTCTTTACCCTGATCGTGACTGTGCTGGCCAGTGCGCTGGGCGTCGCGGCAGGGGCGGTGCAGGGCTATTTCGGCGGCTGGCTCGACCTGATCTTTCAGCGCCTCATCGAGATCTGGAGCGCGACGCCGCAGCTTTACGTGATCATCATCATGTTCGCGGTGCTGGGGCGAAGTTTCTGGCTTCTGGTGTTTATCACGGTGCTGTTCGGCTGGACCGCGCTGGTGGGCGTGGTGCGGGCCGAGTTCCTCCGCGCGCGAAACCTTGAATATGTGCGCGCGGCCAAGGCGCTGGGCGTGTCGAATACCAAGATCATGTTCCGCCACATGCTGCCCAACGCGATGGTGGCGACGCTGACCATGCTGCCCTTTATCGTCACCGGCACGATCGCGCTGCTGGCCAGCCTCGATTTCCTGGGTTTCGGCCTGCCGGCCAGCGCGCCAAGCCTTGGCGAATTGACGCTTCAGGCCAAGCAGAACCTTCAGGCCCCATGGCTGGCCTTTACCGCCTTCACCACATTCGCCGTCATGCTGTCGTTGCTCGTCTTCATCTTCGAAGGCGTGCGCGATGCGTTCGATCCGAGAAAGACCTTTCAATGAGCCTTCTGGATGTGCGCGATCTTTCGGTTTCCTTTCGTCAGGATGGCAAGGTGATCGAGGCGGTGCGCGACGTGTCTTTCAGCGTTGACCGCGGCGAGACGGTGGCGCTGGTGGGTGAAAGCGGTTCGGGCAAGTCGGTGACGGCGCTTTCGACCGTTTCGCTGTTGCCGGGCAGTGCCGAGGTCGCCGGGTCGGTCACCTATGACGGGCAGGAGATGATCGGCGCGGATGACGCGCGGCTGCGCAAGGTGCGGGGCAATGACATCAGCTTCATCTTTCAGGAGCCGATGACATCGCTCAACCCGCTGCACACGATCGAAAAGCAGCTGGCCGAAAGCATCGCCCTGCATCAGGGATTGGTCGGAAAGGCGGCGCGCGCGCATATCCTCGCGCTTCTTGAACGGGTCGGCATTCGCGATGCCGAGACCCGGCTCACCGCTTATCCGCACCAGCTTTCGGGCGGGCAGCGGCAGCGGGTGATGATCGCCATGGCGCTGTCGAACAAGCCAGACATCCTGATCGCGGACGAGCCGACCACCGCGCTCGACGTGACGATCCAGGCGCAGATCCTCGAATTGCTGGCCGAGCTGAAACGCACCGAGAACATGGGGTTGTTGTTCATCACCCATGACCTGGGCACCGTGCAGCGGATTGCCGACAAGGTTTGCGTGATGAAGGACGGCGAGATCGTCGAGGCCGGAACCACGCAAGAGATTTTTGCCAATCCGCAGCACCCCTATACGAAAAAGCTGATTGGTGCGCGGGCGGTGGGACAGCCCGAGCCGGTGGACGAGGGCGCGCAAGAGATCGTGCGCACCGATCATCTCAAGGTCTGGTTCCCGATCCAACGCGGGTTTCTCAAGCGCACGGTCGGGCATGTGAAGGCGGTGAACGACGCCACGATCCGCGTGCGGGCGGGGGAGACATTGGGCATCGTGGGGGAATCGGGCAGCGGCAAGACCACGCTGGCGCTCGCCATCATGCGGCTGATCGCGTCCGAGGGCGGGATCACCTTCGACGGGCAGGACGTGCGCGCGTGGTCCACCAAAAAGCTGCGCAATCTGCGCCGCGAGATGCAGATCGTGTTCCAGGATCCGTTCGGATCGCTGTCGCCACGGATGACCTGCGAGCAGATCATCGCAGAGGGGCTGGGCGTGCATGGCAACCCGGGTGGCCGGTCCGAGCGTGAACTGGTGGAAGAGGTGATGGAGGAGGTGGGGCTCGACCCGGTCACGATGGACCGCTACCCGCATGAATTCAGTGGCGGCCAGCGGCAACGCATCGCGATTGCCCGGGCGATGATCCTGCGCCCGCGACTGGTGGTTCTGGACGAGCCGACCAGCGCGCTCGACATGACGGTGCAGGTGCAGATCGTCGACCTGTTGCGCGATCTGCAGGTGAAATACGGGCTGGCCTATCTGTTCATCAGCCACGACCTCAACGTGGTGCGCGCGATGAGCCACAAGATGATCGTGATGAAACAGGGCGATATCGTCGAGGCGGGTGAGGCGCAAACCCTGTTCGAGGCGCCGCAGACCGACTATGCCCGCACGCTTCTGGCCGCCGCGCTCGATGTGAGGGCAAAGCCCGCCTGACCCCGCCCGGGTGTCGCCCACCCACCCAGCCCGTCGCCCGGGCGGGGTCAGGCGAGATCGACATGGATCAGCGCGTGATCGCTGGCATGGGGCCGGTGGTGGCCGGTGCCGGGAAGATGCGGACCAACGTAGCGCCCGGCCTCGTATCCCATGCCCTGGCGCAGGATCGCGGGGCGGGCGTCGGGATTGCGCGCCGCGAGGGCAGGTGACGCCAGGAGCTTGTCGGGGCAGGCATAGAGGTGTTCGTCGGGTTGATACCAGGACCATCGCTCGGCTTCGGGCAGACGCTCGATCAGGTTGACCGAGAAGGGCGGGAGAAGCGGGGCAATGGCCCGCCGATGCCCGCCGGGGGCGTCGCGCGGATCGTTGAGATCGCCCAGGATGAGCCATGCGCACCGTGCCGGATCGTCAAAGCGTGTCTCGATCAGGTGGCGCAGGGCCAGTGCTTCGGCACGTCGCGTGGCCCATGCGAGTTCTTCGTCCGGGTATGGGGCCTTGAAATGGCACAGAAACAGGGTGATGTGGGTGAACTCCACGACGAGGCAATCGCGTCGGAACACCGGCGCGTCGGGGTCGAGACCCGACGACGGGTCAAGCCCGGCCTCTCGCGGGGTGAGGCGGGCGTTGCTGGTGACCTGACGGGGTTCAATGCGCGAGAGCAGCGCAAGGTCGAGCCCGCGCCCGTCATTGCCGGGCAGGCAGATGCGATGCGGATAGGGTGCGCCCGCGGGCACGAGATACCGGTCGTGAAAGTGATCGAGCGTTTCGATGTCGAACACCTCTTGCAGGGCGACGACATCGGCCCGCGCCGCGCGGATGAGCGCGGCGGTCAGGTGCCGGTCGGTCGGGTCGAGGTCCTTTGCCCCGTCCCCGGTATCCATGGGCGTGTCACGGTCGCGCGCACCGTCGAGATGCACGCGCCCTTGCGCATCGCGGCGCAGGCGCATGTTCTGCACATTGAGCGTTGCGACGCGCATTGGCCCGCCACCCGCGATCAGATCGCCGAGCTGTGGCCCGCCTTGGACAGGTCATAGGCATCGAAGGCGCGCGCAACAATTCGGGTGAGCGGTCGCGCCCTGAGTGGGATCGAGAGGCCCGACTCGGTGGTGTCCAAAAGGTGGTCGAACTCGGATTGAACCCTGTCAAACGTCGCGAACAGGGCTTCTTGCGAGATGTCGAAATTGCGCAGGATCTCTGCGGCATCGATCCTGAAATCGCACATCAGCATTTCGATCATCCGGCTGCGCATCTTGTCTTCGGGCGTGAAGACATGGCCCCGCGCGGTCGAGAACTGGCCATCGCGAATCCGCGCGGTGTGGGCGGAAGTTGCCGGTGCATTCTGGGCATAGCCTTGGGGGAACCGCGAAATTGAAGAGGCGCCAAGACCGATCAGGGCGTCGGCCGGATCATCGGTATAGCCCTGAAAGTTCCGCCGCAGCGTGCCATTCTTTTGCGCCCGGGCAAGGCTGTCGCCCTGGACAGCAAAATGGTCGATCCCGATTTCGGCATAATTGTCCCACAGGAACAGTTCGCGCGCGGTTTCGAACAGGGCCAGACGCTCTTGCGGGCTGGGGAGTTTGTCCGAGGGGATCATCTGTTGCCGCTTGGCCATCCACGGCACATGGGCATAGCCATAGAGCGCAACGCGGTCGGGCGACAGCGCCAGGAGTTTCTGAACGCTTTCGGTGATTCGCGCGTTCGACTGGTCGGGCAGGCCGAACAGGATATCGGCGTTGAGCGAGGTCACGCCGCAGGCGCGAATCTCGTCCACGGCCTGACGGGTGATATCAAAACTCTGAATCCGGCCGATGGTTTTCTGGATCTCGTCGTTGAAATCCTGCACCCCGATCGAGGCACGGTTCATGCCCGCCGCCGCAAGCGCGTCGAGCCGCGGGCCGTCGATCTCGTTCGGGTCGATTTCCACAGAGAATTCATAGCCTTGCGCGAAAGGCGCGATGTCGGCAATGGCCCCGGCCAGGTCACGCATCATCGACGGTGCCAGCAATGTCGGCGTGCCACCACCCCAATGCAGACGCGACAGGCGCACGCCTTCGGGGAGCGCCTGTCCGAGCATCTTGATCTCGGTTTTCAGGGTTTCGAGGTAGGCGAGGACGGGGGCGTCAGATTGGGTGCCCTGGGTGCGGCAGGCGCAGAACCAGCACAACCTGCGGCAGAATGGCACGTGGATATAGAGCGACACCTCCGAATCGGGCGCGATTGCTCCGATCCAGTTGGCGAAATCCCCGGGGCCGACCGACGCGTTGAAGTGGGGTGCCGTGGGATAACTCGTATACCGCGGCACCTTCGCGTCAAATAGACCCAATTGGGCGAGTTGCGTTTGCGTAACCATCCTTGAACAGGTAGCGTCGCAACCATTACATATCTTTGACTTAGATCAAACGCGCGAACAGGTCGATATGCTGAAAGATGAAACCATTGCGGTCCCGCAGAAATGCGGCGACTGTCCGATCCGGCACAAGGCGGTTTGTGCGCGCTGTGAGCCACAGGAACTCGAACAGCTCGAACAGATCAAGTATTACCGGAAATTCGAAGCGGGGCAGACCGTTATCTGGGCGGGTGACCGCATGGATTTCGTGGGATCGGTCGTGACCGGGATCGCGTCGCTGACCCAGACCATGGAGGATGGGCGCACCCAGATGGTGGGCCTGCTTCTGCCCAGCGATTTCGTGGGTCGGCCCGGGCGCGATGGCGCCGTCTATAATGTGGTCGCCACGACCGATCTGGTGATGTGCTGTTTTCGCAAGAAACCCTTTGAAGACATGATGGTAATCACCCCGCATATCGCCCATCGCCTGCTTCAGATGACGCTCGACGAGCTGGACGCGGCGCGCGAATGGATGCTGGTTCTTGGGCGCAAGACGGCGCGCGAAAAGATCGCCAGCCTGTTGTCGATCGTGGCCCGGCGCGACGCCGCGCTGCGCCAGATGGGCATGGCGGGGCCACTGGTTTTCGACCTGCCGCTGACCCGCGAGGCGATGGCGGATTACCTCGGGCTCACGCTGGAAACGGTGAGCCGCCAGATCTCGGCGCTCAAGCGGGACGGCGTGATCGAACTTGCCGGCAAGCGCCACGTCACCGTTCCCGATTTCCTGCGCCTGATGGAAGAGGCTGGCGATGACAGCGATGGCGGGATGCCGGCCTGAGCCTGGCCTGAGCCTGGCCGGGTTGGGCGACCGTCGAATGCCCGTAACGCCACAACCATGAGTAGAATATTGACATCCCGTGCATCGGCCGCCCCGGATGGTTGACGCGGCGCCGATCGGGCCGGATCAAGGGGGTGACTCCCGGCTGTCGCCCGGCTGCAAGGCGTGCACCGCCGCGTTGCAGAGAAATTAACCGGATATTGATTAACCGACCGTGCGCCTGAGGGCGGAAACCTTCATCCAGGCGTTGCCAGATGGGGATGTCACGCCGACCTGCGTGGCGCTGGCCGTGAACTGGAAGGTTGCGGACGGAACCGTCCTTGGCGAGACTCCACACCAGAGCGCACCGCACGGTCGCGACCGGATGCTCATGGGATCGTCGGCTCTGCGGGTCTTGCTGCGAACAAGACAAACACCCGGTCAGGCTGACCTGTGCAAGGATTTCGGGACCGAAAAGCGCGTAGGGGTGTCGTGATCGGGAAAGTCATAGCCTCGCCTCGTGGCCAGGCGTTGATCTGCATAATGCGGAACGCTTGGAAATGCAGCCTCGCTCAAGGAGCAGAATGAAGATGGCCAGAGCAGATGTTCTCAACCCGAACCCACCCGAGTTCGGACGCTTTCTTTATGCATCCGTCGGCGGGGACCGGCGCTGCTGCGCGGTTCCCGTGCTGTCGGTGCTGGCGCGACTGGATCTTGATCCGTGGACAGAGGCGGCAGATCTCGCCGCGCTGAACAGGAAGGCCGCGGCGACGCGTTTCGCTTTGTTGCTGTCGCGCGTTGGCGATGTGCCCACGCTTGACCAGGACCATGGCGCGGTCGGGCGGGAGCTGACCGGCCTTCTTTGCGAAGGTGCCTCGCCTCCCGGCAACCCTGATTCAGCGGCGAAAATCGGGCTTTCGACCCGATCGGGTGCATTCTGGGCGATACTTGCGGGGCTCTTTCTGCTAAGTCAGATGATGCTTGGTGGGTCAATGGAGATGGGCGAATGACAGTCGGGACGTCAAAGCCGGGTTCGGGTGCGCCCTCGGCCCGGAAGCAGGGAAAGCTGTCCACACAGGATGAAGCGACCCTTTGGGAACTGGAGGAGCGGTTCTGGACTGGCGGCGCAGACAGCGCCCGCAAGATGACGGCCAATGGGGCCGTTTTCGTGTTTCCCTATCCTGCCGGCATTCTTCAGGGCGATGCGCTCTGGCGCGAAAAGGACGTCGCCCAGCGGTGGAGGTCGGTCGTGATGAGCGAGCGCCACGTCACACGTAACGGCGATGTCGCGGTTCTGGCCTATCGCGTGTCCGCCGAACGGGACGGTCAGCCGATTTATGAGGCGCTCTGCACCTCGGCCTATCTGAAGGATGGCGAAAGCTGGCTGCGTCTCACGCACCAGCAAACGCCGGCATTGTAGGCCGAGGCCGGCAGGCTTGAATCCGTTCCGGGGCAACACGCTATAGCGTATCGCAGCAAACCGGATTCGTCTCGTGCCCGACGAAAGGGCAGCACAGGGCCGTGGTCGGGTGCTCACAACGTCAGCGTTGGGCAGTTTATCTTGCAACGTCATCCCTCATCCGAAGCGGTGCGCAACCCCTCAAAAGCACCCGGTCACGCCAAAGGCGTGCCTCCGGCACGACGGGGCGGCCAGGTGCTGCCCGGGCGGCTTCGACACGCCCTACAGGCGGCAAGGGCGTCCCCGGTGCTGGACATCGGTGCATCAGGCCTTTCTGAAACGGCGTCTATGCCGGCACTTGCGGTCAGGGTTCTTCCGCATCCAGCACGAATGATCCCGGTCGAATCCGGTTCTCGATCAACGCGACGATTTCGCTCCGCAGATCATCATCATTGGGGTTGAACAATCCGGCGCGCTTGAGCGCCTGGCGCAGGTCGATGTCGCGCCCAAGATACTCGAGCGCCACTCTCGATGCGCCGGGCTTGCGACCGCGCCGGGTCGGGCCGCCGGTCTGGATTCCGACCAGGGTGTCGAGTCGGCTGCGATGACTGGGGTAAAGCGTGGCCTGGGTGATCGTGTTCACCTCGATCGATTCATATTCCAGGACATGGATCCGGTCCGCGAGATAGAACAGCGCGCCGTCGTATTTGTTGAGACCGTGTGTGCGCCTTGTCGCCGGGTCCCGCAGAATCTCGATATTCTTCCAGAAGAAGCGTTCTTCCTCATTGTAGATCAGGACGAGCGAGCGGATCACCTGACCCGGATTTCCGAAGGAAAAGAAGTAGCGAAAATAATAGCCGACATATTTGTCGAGCCCCTGGCTGTGCTGATAGAGCCGGTCAAGATGGCGCAGCGGCTTGCTCAGCGCCTCCTGCGCCATGGGCCTGCGCTTGAGAGAGATGATGTTTTCGAACTGATGCGGTTCCATGAGCAATTCGGAGTCCGAGACCCCGAAGAAATCGCAGATCCGGCGCATGTTGCGGCGTGTCGGATAGGACGCGCCGGCAAGGTATTTGTTGAATTGCTGGCGGTTGATCTCGAGCTTGCGGCAGACCTCGGCGATCGAGGGGTAGTAGCTGCACAGAAGCGCGAGATTGGTGCGCATGTGATCGGGCATGGGTTTTTGTAAGTTGATGCGAAATTCGCGTCAAGTCGCGCATCACCCGCCCGGGCGTGCGGATGCGTCAGGATGACGGTCGCGCTCGGGAATGGAATGCGCGCCTCGCGAAAAAGACCGAAAGCAGTGGCTCATCGGGGTGAAATGTAAGCGACAGGACGCAGTTTTGGCGTCAGATCGCGAATATGCGCGAAATATGCCGATGGCCGTCTCTGTGTCATGCTTTTGCCAGAACACAAACAGGGAGATGAGAGAATGACACGTCAAGGACCAACACGCCGGGGCTTTCTGGGAACGACGGCCGCGCTTGGGGCGATGGGGCTGGTGCCGGGCTGGACCACGGCCGCGCTTGCCCGGGCCGGCGGCACGCTGCGTTTGCGCATCGACGGCGACAACAACGTGCTCGACCCCGGTTTCATGACCGGTGGCACCGAGATCGAGGCGCAGAAGCAATGCCTGCCCTTCCTCGCGCAATATGCCCGCGACGGCGAGACCTTCACCTGGGAGCCGAGTTATTTCGTCAGCAAGCTGGAGCAGCGCGACGCCACCCATATCGATTTCGAGCTGGTCGAGGGGCTGGTCTGGTCGGGCGGCTATGGCCCGGTGCAGGCTTCGGATGTCAAGTTTTCCTATGAGCGGATGAAGGACAGCGACTGGTCGGGTTATTTCGACGCGATGGACCATGTCGAGGTGACCGGCGAGCGGACCGGCACCATCGTTCTGAATGCGCCGTTTGCGCCGTTCATCATGATCACGCTGTGTCACGGTCCGGGCGCGGTGCTGAGCGAGAAGGCGATGGCCGATGCGGACGGCAAGTTCACGGTCGACTTCCCGGCCGTGTGCGGCCCCTACACCTACAAGGCGACACCGGGCCAGCGGGCGGTGTTTGCAGCCAACCCCGAATGGAACGGGCCGAAGCCGGCCTTCGAGCGGATCGAGTGCAACGTCATCACCGAAGTCAAGGCCGCCGAGCTGGCCTTCGAGGCCGGGGAGCTCGATTGCACCGAGGTCGGCGCCGACACGCTGGCGCGCTACATCAAGAACATGCCCGAGGGCACCGGCATCACCGTCGCGGGTGAGTTGCAATACATGTGGATGGGCATGAACACCGACCATCCCAAGCTGCAGGATATCCGGGTGCGCCAGGCCATTCAGCACGCGGTGGACGTGGATACGATCCTGCAAGGCGCCTATTCCGGCACCACCGCCAAATCGCACGGCATCATCTGCCCCGGCCTCATCGGGCAGCGTGACAGCGCGGGATATGACTATGACCCTGCGAAGGCGCGCGATCTGCTGGCCGAGGCGGGGGTGTCCGGCCTCGAACTGACCCTGCGCACGCTCAACAACCAGGAGCGGATGCTGGCGGCGCAGATCATCCAGGCCAACCTCGGCGCGGTGGGGATCACCGTCAAGGTGCTGCCGCTCGACAGTGGCCCGTTCTGGGAAATGGGCCAGGAGAGCAAGGGCGACACCTGGAAGGACCTGGAGTTGTGGATCATGCGGTTCGGCACCACGCCCGACCCTTACGAGGCGACGCAGTGGTTCACCTCGAACCAGGTCGGCGTGTGGAACTGGGAGCGCTGGACGGATGCGGAATTCGACCGGCTCTATGACGAGGGGATCAACGAGACCGATCCGCAGAAGCGCCATGACATCTATGTGCGCATGCAGGAGATCATGGAGAACACCGGCGCCTATGTCTGGATCAACCATGAGCCCGAAGCCTTTGTCCACAGCACCGACGTGGTGGTGAACGCCGCGCCTTCGGGCGAGTTGAACTACCGCCGCTTCGAAAAGGCGTAACCACCAGCGCGATCATCGTTCCGGCCGGCGCTGCGCGGGCCGGGACAACGCGGCCGTCGCCCTTTTGCCGGGGCAAGCCGGGGCAACAGGAGGAACATCGTGCTCTATTACCTGATCAAGCGTCTTGGCCTGTCCGCCGTGGTGATCGGGCTAGTGGTGCTGGTGCTGTTTTCGCTGCTCTATCTCATTCCCGGCGATCCGGCCACGATCGCGCTTGGCCCGCGCGCCACGCCCGAGGCGATCGCGCGCTATGCCGCCAAGATGCATCTTGACGAGCCCGTCTGGCGGCAATTCCTGATCTATATCGGCAATGCCCTGACCGGCGATCTGGGGCTCGACGTGTTTTCCGACCGGCCGGTGACGGCGATCATCATGGAACGGATCGGCTTTACCCTCGCGCTGGTCTGCACGGGGATGGGCTGGGCGATGGTGCTGGGCATTCCGCTGGGGTGCCTCGCCGCCGTAAAGCCCAATAGCTGGCTCGACCGGGTGACCGGGGTGCTGTCTGTGGGCACCATCGCCGTGCCATCGTTCCTTGTGTCGATCTGGGCGCTTCTGATCTTTGCCGTGCATCTGCGCTGGCTTCCGGCCATCGGCGCGGGCGAGCCGGGCGACACCGCCGACCAGCTGACGCATCTGATCCTGCCCGCCTTCGCCATCGGGCTCAGTTGGGTGGGATATCTGGCGCGGATGGTGCGCGCCTCGATGCTCGAAGTGATGGGCGAGAACTACATCCGCTCGGCGCGTGCCTTTGGCCTGCATCCGCAGCGGGTGATCTTCGGCTATGCTCTTCGGGTCGCCATCCTGCCGACCATCACGCTGATCGGCATGGGGTTTGGCGGGCTGATTTCCTCGACCGTCTTTGCCGAGATCATCTTTTCCCGCCCCGGGATCGGCAAGCTCATCTACGACGCCGTGATGGCGCGCAATTTCCCGATCGTTCAGGGCGCGGTTCTGGTCGCCACCGGCCTCTATATCCTCGTCGTCCTGTTTTCCGACATCCTCATAGCCTGGTTTGATCCCCGTGTCCGTGAATCGCTCTGACCCCGAAACCGGCCTGCCGCCGGTGGATGCCTCGGGCCTGCCCGACCATCTCACCGAAGCGGATGTCCGCGAATCCGCCGCCCGCGAGCGCCGCGAGAAGCTGCGCCTGTTCCTGACCAACTGGCAGGGGCTGGGCGGGCTGATCCTTGTGACGCTGTTCTTTGCCAGTGCGATTTTCGCGCCCTGGATCGCGCCCTATGAGCCCAACGTGCTCGACGTGCCGTCGCGCCTGTCGGGTCCGACTTGGGATCACCTTGCGGGCACCGACCAGTTGGGCCGCGACACGCTGTCGCGCATCCTTTATGGCGGGCGCGTGGCGCTCAAGATCGCGGCCATCGGCGTATCTGTGGCGCTGGTGGTTGGCCTGATCCTCGGCATGATCGCCGGGTTCGGGCCGCGCTGGCTCGATAACCTGCTGCTCCTGGCCTTCGACACCGTGCGGGCCTTCCCGACCATCGTTCTGGCGCTGGCCACGGTTGCGCTCACGGGGCCGAGCCTCGGTGTGGTGCTGGCCATCGTGATCATCACCTCGATTCCGCAATATGCGAGGGTGGCGCGGACGGCGACGCTGACACTCAGGAATACCGATTTCATCCTGGCCGAACGCTCGCTGGGGGCCGGCACGGCGCGCACGTTGCTGCACCATGTCATGCCCAACGTGGTGGGGCCGCTGCTGATCCTGGCGGCGATGGATGTGCCGGTGGTGGTCACGGTCGAGGCGGGGCTGAGCTTTCTCGGGCTGGGGGTGACGCCGCCCACGGCCAGCTGGGGCACGATCCTGAACGAGGGGTATCTGGTGATTCGCGACGCGCCGTGGATGGTGGTCGCGGGGGGTATCCCGCTGATCCTGACGACGCTGGGCTTTACCTTTCTCGGCGAGGCGTTGCGCGACATCTTCGATCCGCGCATGGGAAAAGGAAGCTGACATGCCCAGGGACGTTACCGATACGCCCGAAACGTTGCTGGACATCCGCAACCTGTCGGTCGATTTCCGCACCCCGCGGGGCCGGGTGAAGGCGCTGCGCGACATCTCCTTTCCGATCCGCAGGAATCGCATCATCGGCATCGTCGGCGAAAGCGGGTCGGGCAAATCCACCGTGCTCTGGGCGTTGCTGGGGCTTCTGGCCAAGAATGCCGAGGTGACGGGCGGCGAGGTCCGCTTTGGCGAGCGCGACCTGCTCCATGCCAGCGAGGCGCAGTTGCGCGCCGTGCGGGGCGAGGAAATCTCGGTCGTGTTCCAGGACCCGATGACCAGCCAGATCCCGGTTCTGACCTACGCCCGGCAGATGCGCGACATCCTCTATCGGCGCCCCGGCGTCTCGATCGCCGAGAAACGCCGCCTTGCGGTGGAGATGCTGACCAAGGTGGGCATCCCCGACCCGGACAAGCGGATCGACCAGTATCCGCACCATTTCTCGGGCGGGATGCGGCAGCGCGCGGGCATCGCCATGGCGCTGCTGACCGGGCCGCAGCTTTTGCTGGCGGACGAGCCGACAACCGCGCTCGACGTGACGATGGAGGCGCAGATCATCCACCTGTTGCAGGACTTGCAGCGCGAGCTCGAGGCGACGGTGGTGGTTGTCTCGCATAACCTCGGGCTGATTGCCGAGCTGTGCGACGATGTGGTGGTGATGTATGCCGGCGAGGTGATCGAGGCGGGCGAGGTGCGCGAGATATTCCACAACGCGCAGCACCCCTATACCCGCGCGCTGCTGGAATGCGATCCGGCCCGGATCGACGACGTGTCGCGCAAGCTGCCGGTCATTCCCGGCGACATTCCCGACCTGACCCGGGCCCTGTCGGGTTGTATCTACGCGCCGCGCTGTCAGCGTGTGATGCCCGTCTGCCGCGACGAGGCGCCGCAGGAAGTGGCGCGCGGGCAGGCCAGTTTCGCCCGCTGTCACCTGCTGGCGGGGTCGCATCACGATCCCGACTGGCCGCCACCGCTCGACGTGATGACCGTTGGGCTGGATGGCGTGGCCAAGAGCAAGCCCACCCATGCCGAGCACGGCAAACCCCTGCTGGAGATTTCCGATCTCAATGTGCGGTTCGAGACCGTCGGCCCGCTGCGCGCCCGGCTCAAGCGCATCGCGCAACGCCATGTCGACGCGGTTCTCGATGTCAGCCTGTCGGTCGGTCCCGGCGAAACCGTCGGCCTTGTCGGCGAAAGCGGGTCGGGCAAGACGACGCTGGGGCGGGCGGTGCTGAACCTCGTTGCCTCGCAGGCCGGCACGATCCGGTTCGAGGGACAGGAGATCCGCAACATGCCCGAAAGCCGGTTCAAACCTCTGCGTCGCGACATGGCGATGATGTTCCAGGACCCGGTCGGCTCGCTTTCTCCGCGCAAATCGGTGCGGGCGCTGATCACCGAACCGTTCCAGATTCACGGCTTCACCGGCGTCGATCTCGACGCCGAGGCCGAGCGGCTGGCCGAGATGGTGCGCCTGCCCAAAGCCTTCCTGTCGCGCTATCCGCATGAATTGTCGGGCGGTCAGGCGCGGCGTGTCGGGGTTGCCCGGGCGCTGGCGCTGAACCCGAAACTGATCATCGCGGACGAACCCACGGCGGGGCTGGATGTCTCGGTGCAGGGCGAAATCCTCAACCTGATGGCCGATCTTCAGGCCGAGCACGGGCTGGGCTATCTCATCATCACCCACAACCTGCCGGTGGTGCGCCACATCGCCGACCGGCTGGCGATCATGTATCTGGGGCGCATCGTCGAGGAGGGCCGCACCGCCGAGATTTTCAAGCGCCCGGTGCATCCCTATACCCGCGCGCTGGTCGAGGGCGTGCCGCAGCCCGACCCGGACCGGCGGCGCATGCATGTGTCGATCTCGGGCGAGGTGCCAAGCCTGCTCAACCGGCCGAAGGGCTGCGACTTCGCGGGCCGCTGCCCGCTGGTGCAGGACCGTTGCCGGGCCGAGAAACCCGGCCATGTCACCATGGCGGACGGGCGCCGCCATGCCTGCCATTTCCCGCTGGCCTGACCTTCTGACAAGAGAGACGTATTCATGAGCTACGGAATTTATATCGGTCGCAACCACACTGCAGACGGCATCGCCTATCTGGCGGGATATGGTGACGAGCCCAGCAGCCACTGGCTCGAAATCAACCCGCGGGCGGCGCATCCCGCGGGCGCCACGATCACCGTCGGCATGACACCGGGGGCCGACATGCCCGGGCGTCTGACCGAAATCCCGCAAGCCTCCGAGACGGCCCGCAACATGCGGGTGAGCTACGGTTATTTCCTTGGCGCGCCGGCGCCGCTGACCAATGGCGGGCTCAACGAGCACGGGGTCGCGGTGCGTGACATATGGGCGCCCTCGCGCGCGGAGCTGAAGGCGATGACCGCCACGGACCAGACCGGCCCGAACTATTCCGACCTTGCGCGCATCGTTGTCGAGCGCGCCCGCAGCGCGCGGGACGGCGTCGATCTGATCGGGCGGCTGATCGGCGAACACGGCTATTCCACCTATGGCGGCAATTCCCATATCATCGCCGACCCCGACGAGGCCTGGGTGGTGATCGAGTTTGCCGGTGGTCGGGGGCTTTGGTGTGCGGAACGCCTTGGTCCCGACAGCATCCGCGCCTCGCGCCCGGGCTATATCGGCGAGATCCCGGACTCCCCGGACGAGGATTTCCTGTTTCCGCCTCATTTCTTCGATACGGCGCGGGAACAGGGCTGGTGGTCGCCCGATGACGGTCCGTTCAACGTCAGCCGCATCTATAGCGACGGCAAGCATCGCTGGGACGGGGTGATCTGGATCGAGGAGGAGATGCGCAAACGCGCCGCGCGGGCCGAAAGGATCACGATCCAGGATGTGTTCTGGTCGATCAGCACCGAGCGCCTGACCGGCGATACCGCGGGCTATGGTCAGGTCGTGCCGCTGCACCACCCCGACCACGACTCCCTGCGGATGATGTGGCACGCGCCGGTCGGCCCTGTCACCGCGCCGCTTCTGCCGGTCTTTCTCGGGCAGACCTCCGTCCCGCCGGCCTGGCGTCGCCACCGATACCTGACCACCGGCGAAAGCCACCGTTTTCTCGACCTGCGCAAGGAGGATGCCAACCCGGATACGGTATCTCTGATCCCGCAGGGGATCGAGACTGGTGTTTCGGCTTTTTACGAGTTCAAGCGGCTCATGCATCTGGCCTTTCAGAAGCCCGACCCGATCTTGTCGGAGGTCTGGACCCATTGGCGCGCGGTCGAGGCCGAGGCCAATGCCGCCCTGCCGGACAGGTTGCGGGCCGCGGTGCGGCTGCTTGATGCGGGCGAAGCGGATCTGGCGGCACAGATCCTGACGGAATTCAGCCATGCGCGGCTGGCAGAGGCGCTCGCCGACTGCCGCGCGCTGGTCGAGGCGGGGCAGGTGCGGCTGCGTGCGACCCGGGATCTGAATTTGAGCGTGTGCCCGATGTCGCCCGAACAGATCTGGTGAAAGAGAGGTGGCCGGCGGCCTTGCGCAAGGCGTTGCGGGGGTGGCTTGCCTTGGGTTGCGTCGGTCAAGATGACCGGACCGGCAACTGGGCGCCCATCGGCCCGGTTGCCAGCGTGTCGGTCAATGCGCCATGAACACCGGCAGCTTGGCCTGTTCGAGCATGTAGCGCGTGGCGCCGCCGAGGATCGCCTCGCGGAACCGCGAATGGCCATAGGCACCCATCACGATCAAATCGGCGTCGATATCGGTGGCGTGGCGAATCAGCACATCCGAGACCCGCGGCAGGGTTTTCGACAGCACGTCGATCTCGGTGCGGATGTCGTGGCGGGCGAGGTATTGCGACAGCAGCCCGCCGGGATCGGACCGGCTGGGCCCGTGGGTCGGCGGGTCGATCACCGCGACATGCACGGTTTCGGCCGACCGAAGCACGGGCAGCGCGGCGCGCACGGCGTTGAGCGCCTCGGCGCTTTCGTTCCAGCCGATCATCACGGTCTTGGGCGCGGGTTTCGGGGCGCCCTCGTCGGGCACGACCAGAACCGGGGTCTGACCCTCGAACATCGCCGATTCGACCACCGGTTCAAGCTCGGCGCCGCGATCCTCGCCATAGGGCTGGGGCTGGATCACCAGGTCGGAGAACCGGGCATGGGCGGCGACATGGCGGCCGATATCCGCCAGTTGCGCCACGCCGGTATCGGTGCTCCAGCGGATGCCGGACCGTCCGAGGATGTCGCGGGCCTGGGCCTCGATCGACTTGGCGTCCTCCTGCGCGCGGTTGATGGTTTCCTGAAGCACCATCGCGTTGGCGCCGGCATAGTAGTAGCCGGTCTGGCTGCGATCGACGCCGAGGCAGAGCACATCGAGATGCGCATCGACCTTGTCGGCGATCGCGATCGCATGGGCCAGGGTGTTTTCGGTCAGTTTCGGGTCGGTGAGAACCGAAAACAGGGATTTATAGGCCATCGTCGTCTCCTGAGAATGAGAATCAGAGCAAGTGTAGCGACAGTAAGTCGCCGTCTCCTCCATTCCTATCAGGGAATTCGATCCATATTTTTGATGCAGATCAAGGTTTCGATATGCGATGCGCCGCATTAAACATGAAGTCACATCACCGGTGCGGCGGGTCGAATCGTGCTGGGCAAGACAAAGGGACGAAAAATGGGTAACTATATCAAGCTGATCGTGCTTGGTGTGATCACGGTGCTGGCCTTGATCGCAGCGAATTATGCACGTGACGTGGCCTATATGGTCAACGCGCTTACCGTGGCGCTGGTCGCTGCGGGGCTTTTCCTGTGGGTGTTGCGCCGCACGGGCGAGGCGGTCGCCGTGGGCGATCTTTCGGGTGAATACATGGACGGGCCGGTGCGCGCCGGCGTGATCCTGACCGCGTTCTGGGGCGTGGTCGGCTTTCTGGTCGGTGTGACCATCGCGTTTCAACTCGCCTTTCCGGTGCTCAACTTCGAGTGGGCGCAGCCCTATCTGAATTTCGGGCGCCTGCGGCCGCTGCATACCAGCGCCGTGATCTTCGCCTTTGGCGGCACCGCGCTGATCACCACCTCGTTCTATGTCGTGCAGCGCACCAGCGCGGCGCGGCTCTGGGGCGGCAACCTCGTGTGGTTCGTGTTCTGGGGCTATCAGCTAGTGATCGTGCTGGCCGCGACCGGTTACCTTCTGGGGGCGACCCAGTCGAAGGAATATGCCGAGCCGGAATGGTATGTGGACTGGTGGCTGACCATCGTCTGGGTGGCCTATCTTCTGGTCTTTGTCGGCACGCTCATGAAGCGCAAGGAGCCGCATATCTATGTGGCCAACTGGTTCTACCTGTCCTTCATCATCACCGTGGCGATGCTGCACGTGGTCAACAACCTCAGCATTCCGGTCTCGGTCTTCGGCTCGAAATCGGTGCAGGTGTTCAGCGGTGTGCAGGACGCCATGACGCAGTGGTGGTATGGACACAACGCGGTGGGGTTCTTCCTGACCGCCGGGTTCCTGGGCATGATGTATTATTTCGTGCCGAAACAGGCCGAACGGCCGATCTTCAGCTACAAGCTATCGATCATTCACTTCTGGGCGCTGATCTTCATCTATATCTGGGCCGGTCCGCACCACCTGCATTACACGGCGTTGCCTGACTGGGCCTCGACGCTGGGCATGGTGTTCTCGATCGTGCTGTGGATGCCGTCCTGGGGCGGGATGATCAACGGCCTGATGACGCTGTCGGGGGCCTGGGACAAGCTGCGCACCGATCCGATCATCCGGATGATGGTGATCTCGATCGGGTTCTACGGCATGTCGACCTTTGAAGGGCCGATGATGTCGATCCGCGCGGTCAACTCGCTGTCGCATTACACCGACTGGACCATCGGGCACGTGCATTCGGGCGCGCTGGGCTGGAACGGGATGATCACCTTCGGGGCGCTCTACTTCCTGGTGCCGCGCCTTTGGAACCGCGAGCGGCTCTATAGCCTGTCGCTGGTCAGCTGGCATTTCTGGCTCGCCACCATCGGCATCATCCTCTACGCTGCCTCGATGTGGGTGACGGGGATCATGGAGGGCCTGATGTGGCGCGAAGTGGATGCCAACGGTTACCTCGTGAACTCGTTCGCCGATACCGTGGCCGCGAAATTGCCGATGTATGTGGTGCGCGGACTGGGCGGGGCGCTTTACCTCACCGGTGGCATCATCATGTGTTACAACCTCTGGATGACTGTGAAGCGTTCGCCGGCTGTCGAAGCCACGAACCACGTCGTTCCGGCTGAATAAGGAGGGCCGGACAAATGGCAATTCTCGAAAAACACAAGGTTCTTGAGAAGAACGTCACGCTTTTGGCCATCTTTGCCTTTCTGGTGGTGACCATCGGCGGCATCGTGCAGATCGCACCGCTGTTCTGGCTGGAGAACACGATCGAGGATGTGGAGGGCATGCGCCCCTACACCCCGCTCGAACTGGCCGGGCGCGACATCTATGTCCGTGAAGGGTGTTATGTCTGTCACAGCCAGATGATCCGCCCGATGCGCGACGAGGTCGAACGCTATGGCCACTACAGCCTGGCGGCTGAAAGCAAGTATGATCATCCGTTCCAGTGGGGATCCAAGCGCACCGGGCCGGATCTTGCCCGCGTCGGTGGCCGCTATTCGGATGACTGGCATGTGGACCATTTCAGTAACCCGCAATCGGTGGTGCCGGAATCGGTGATGCCGAAATATTCCTTCCTCGGGCGCACGCCGATCGACGGGGAATACATCGCCGACAGCCTGAGGACGCACCGGTTCGTCGGGGTGCCCTATTCCGACGAGATGATCGAGAATGCGCGGGCCGATTTCACCGCGCAGGCCGATCCCGACAGCGATTTCGACGGGTTGCTGGAGCGCTATGGCGAGAAGGTCAATGTGCGCAATTTCGACGGGGCGCCGGGCATCACGGAGATGGATGCGCTGATCGCCTATATGCAGATGCTGGGCACGCTGGTCGATTTCTCGACCTTCGAGCACAGCGGCACACGGTAAGGAAGGGGGCGACAATGGAAACCTATTCCCTTTTGCGACAGTTCGCCGACAGCTGGATGTTGCTTGCGCTGTTCACGTTCTTTGTCGGGATGGTCCTTTGGGTGCTGTTCCGGCCGGGAAGCACGAAGACCTATCAGGACGTGGCCAACATCCCGTTCCGGCATGAAGACAAGCCCGCCCCCGAGCGGCAGCCCGAGGAGTCGTAAGACATGGCCAAGCAACCTGAAAAGAAGAAAGACGACGTCGAAACCACTGGCCATAGCTGGGACGGGATCGAGGAATACAACAATCCGCTCCCGAAATGGTGGGTCTGGGTCTTCTACGCGACCATCATCTGGGGGATCGGCTATACCATCGCCTATCCCGCATGGCCGGGGATCAACCAGGCGACGTCGGGGCTGTTGAACTGGTCCACCCGCGCCAATGTGGCCGATGAGATCGAAACGGTGGCCGAGCGCAACGCGCCCAAGAACACCGCGCTGGAAGAGGTCGAACTGGCCTCTTTCGTGGAAGATACCGACAGCGAGCTTTATGCCTATGCCCGCTCGTCCGGTGCGGCGATCTATCAGACATGGTGCGCCCAGTGCCATGGCTCGGGCGCGGCCGGGGCGAAGGGCTATCCCAACCTTCAGGACGACGCCTGGCTCTGGGGGGGCACGATCGAGGATATTCACACCACGATCCGCGTCGGGGTCCGCAATCCCGAGACCGACGAGGATTATGCCCGCGTCTCGGAAATGCCCGCCTTTGGCGCCGATGGGCTGCTTGAGGAAGAGCAGGTCGAACAGGTGGTCAACTACGTGATGTCGATGTCGGGCGAGCCCAAGGACGCATCGCTGGTCGAGGCCGGAGAAGAGGTCTATCTCGACAATTGCGCGGCCTGTCATCGCGACAATGGCGGCGGCGACCCCTTTGTGGGGGCGCCCAACCTGGCCGATGCGATCTGGCTTTATGGCGGGGATTACGAGACCATCCGCGAGACGGTGTGGAATTCGCGTTATGGCAACATGCCGCAATGGCAGGACCGCCTGAGCGAGGCGGAGATCCGCGCCGTTGCCACCTATGTCCACCAGTTGGGCGGCGGTGAATGAACAAAGAATTCCGGGGGCCTTGGCCCCCGGGATACGGCACCGGCCCTTCCGTCCTGTTCGCGCGTTTCCTGGAAGGCCGGTGCCACCCTTGCATCGACAAGGTGACTGGCACCGCATGTCGACCGAATACCCCTGAAACACCGAGGGGAGTTCCATGTCGGGCAAAAGGTCGCGGATGCGTTCCTTGCCAATAGATGATTATTAAATGCAGTATTTGATGCAGGTCAAGGTCGCCTGCACCCGCTCCTGTGAAAAGGAGCATTAGAACAGGTCCAGAAGTCCGGAGTGAACCCGTTGTCCCAAGCCGAGCCAGAACAGCTTTATGCTGCACGCGAGCCGATCTTTCCCAAGAAGGTCTATGGCAATTTCCGCAACCTCAAATGGATCATCATGATCGTCACCCTGGGGATTTACTACCTCACGCCGTGGATCAGGTGGGACCGGGGGCCGAGCCTGCCGGATCAGGCGGTTCTGCTCGATCTGGCGAATCGTCGGTTCTATTTCTTCTGGATCGAGATCTGGCCGCACGAGTTCTATTTCATCGCCGGCCTGCTGGTGATGGCGGGGTTGGGGCTTTTCCTGTTCACCTCGGCGCTGGGTCGGGTCTGGTGCGGATATACCTGCCCGCAGACGGTGTGGACCGACCTGTTCATCCTGGTGGAACGCTGGATCGAGGGCGACCGCAACGCGCGGCTGCGACTGCACCGGCAGAAGAAATGGGATCTGCGCAAGGCCCGGCTGCGGCTGACCAAATGGGTGACCTGGCTGGTGATCGCGATGGCGACCGGCGGGGCGTGGGTGTTCTATTTCGCCGATGCGCCGACGCTGTTCGTCGATCTCTTCACGCTCAACGCGCATCCGATCGCCTATACCACGGTCGCCATCCTGACCGGCACGACCTTCTTTTTCGGCGGCTTCGCGCGCGAGCAGATCTGCATCTATGCCTGCCCGTGGCCGCGGATTCAGGCGGCGATGATGGACGAGGACACGCTGACCGTGGGCTATCGCGAATGGCGGGGTGAGCCGCGCAAGCATTCCGAGGCCGTCAAGGCCGGCGAGCCACAGGGCGATTGCATCGACTGCATGGCCTGCGTCAATGTCTGCCCGATGGGGATCGACATCCGCGACGGCCAGCAACTCGAATGCATCACCTGCGCGCTTTGTATCGACGCCTGCGACGATGTCATGGCCAAGATCGGCAAGCCGCGCGGGTTGATCGATTACATGGCCTTCACCGACGAGGA
Organism: Paracoccaceae bacterium; assembly: GCA_011389685.1. Classification (GTDB taxonomy): domain Bacteria; phylum Pseudomonadota; class Alphaproteobacteria; order Rhodobacterales; family Rhodobacteraceae; genus Aquicoccus. The sequence continues at coordinate 4,311 of JAABTV010000040.1, read as the reverse complement.
ACGCGAACGCGCCGGCAAGCCGCCCAAACCGATCTGGAAACATGTCTTCCGCCCGCGCACCTTGCTCTACACCGGGCTGTGGGCGCTGGTGGGGGTGGGCCTTCTGGTGGCGCTGTTCATCCGTACCGATATCGACATGACCGTCGCGCCGGTGCGCAACCCGACCTATGTGACCATGTCCGACGGGTCGATCCGCAACACCTATGAGATCAAGCTGCGCAACAAGCATGGTGAGGAACGGCCTTTCGTGCTTTCGGTCACGGGAAATCCGGCCCTGAGCGTCGAGATCGAGGGGGCCGACGGGCAAACCCTGAACGTGCCGGCCGACACCGCGTTGCCTGTCCGGGCCTATGTGGTGGCGCCCAACGGGTCGGGGCCGGCGGTGAGCGACCGGACCGAGTTCCGGTTCTGGGTCGAAGATGTTAACAGTGGTGATCGGGCCTTCAGGGATACGGTCTTCAACGGGAAGGGAAATTGATGTCCAAAGAACGCCAGATCACCGGCAAGCACGTTCTGATCGGGTTTGTTGCGGCTTTCGGGCTGATCATCGGGGTCAATCTTTTCCTGGCCTATAGCGCGGTGAGCACGTTTCCGGGGCTCGAGGTGAGGAATTCTTACGTCGCCAGCCAGAATTTCGACGAGCGTCGCGCCGCGCAGGAGGCGCTGGGCTGGCGCGTTTCGGCGCAACAGGCCGATGGTGTGCTGACGCTGTCGATCACCGATGCGGCGGGCAGGCCGGTCGAGGTGCAGGACCTGAACGCCCTGCTGGGTCGCCCGACCCATGTCAAGGCAGACAGCGAGCCCGATTTCGTGTTTGACGGAACGGCCTATGTCGCGCCGGTGGATATCGAGGATGGCAACTGGGATCTTCGAATGATGGCCACGGCCGAGGACGGGACCGAGTATCGCCAGCGGCTCAAGGTGCGGGTGATGAGGTAGGAATTGCTGCGATGACCGCAACCATGCGCCCCAACATCTCGGCCTGCCCGGCCTGTAGCGCGGCCCCCGCCGCCGAGGCGCTGGCCGAACAGGCGGCGCAGAAGGACGTGCGCATCGCCCTGTCGGTGCCCGGGGTGCATTGCGCGGCCTGTATCAACGCCATCGAAGAGGCGCTGGCGGCGCATCCCGGAGTCCAGAGCGCGCGGGTCAACCTGACCCTCAAGCGCGCCACGGTCGAGGCGGCCTCGGAGGTCATGCCCGAGGAACTGGTGCAAGTGCTCGATCGCATCGGATACGAGGCGCACGAGCTGGATGCCGGCACGCTTTCGGCGACCGAGACCGACAAGGCCGGGCGCGAATTGCTGATGCGGCTGGCGGTCGCGGGTTTCGCGTCGATGAACGTGATGCTGCTGTCGGTGTCGGTCTGGTCGGGGGCGGCGGATGCCACCCGTGACATGTTCCACTGGATCAGTGCCGCGATTGCCCTGCCGACCATCGCCTTTTCCGGCCAACCGTTCTTTCGCAGCGCCTGGGCGGTTCTGAAACACGGGCGGCTCAACATGGATGTGCCGATCACGCTGGCCATCGTGCTGGCGCTGGTGACGTCGCTGTGGGAGACTTCGCTTTCGGGTGAACATGCCTATTTCGACGCGGCGCTGGCGCTGACCTTTTTCCTGCTGGCGGGGCGCTATCTCGATCATCGCACGCGGGCCATCGCGCGGTCCGCAGCCGAGGAACTGGCCGCGCTGGAGGTGCCCCGCGCGATTCGCGTCGAGGCGGGCGAGGAACGCCAGGTCGCGGTGTCCGAACTCGCCGTGGGTGACATGATCCTGGTGCGGCCGGGCGGGCGGATGCCGGTGGACGGCGAGATCGTCGAGGGGCGCTCGGAGATCGACCGCAGCCTTCTGACCGGCGAGACGATCCCGGTTTTCGGCGGGCCGGGGCAGGCGGTGTCGGCCGGCGAGGTCAACCTGACCGGGCCGCTGACGATCCGCGCCACGGCGGTCGGCGAGGACACGTCGCTGCACCGCATGGCCGATCTGGTCGCGATCGCGGAATCGGGGCGGTCGCGCTATACCTCGCTGGCCGACAGTGCCGCGAAACTCTATGCGCCGGGGGTTCATATCCTTTCGGCGCTCGCCTTCGTCGGCTGGTATCTCTACACGTTCGACATGCGCACCGCGCTCAATATCGCGGCGGCGGTGCTGATCATCACCTGCCCCTGCGCGCTGGGCCTTGCCGTGCCGGCGGTGACCACCGCCGCCTCGGGACGGCTGTTTCGGCGTGGCATGCTGATCAAGCATTCCACTGCGCTCGAACGGCTGGCGCAGGTCGATACGGTGGTCTTCGACAAGACCGGAACGCTGACTGCCGGCACGCCCGAGGTGATGAATCTCGATCAGGTCAGCAGCCGGGATATCGGGATCGCGCTGGCACTGGCGCAGGGGTCGTCGCATCCGCTTTCGGTGTCGCTCGCCGCGGCGGCCCGTGCGGCGGGGTTCGAGTCGGCGCAGGTCGAGGATATCACCGAGGTTCCGGGCTATGGCGCGCGCGGGTGCTGGCAGGGACGCGAGGTGCGCCTTGGGCGTGCGGCCTGGGTCGAGGCGCCACGGCTTGCGCGCACCGCGGCATGGCTCAGGGTCGGCGATGAGGCGCCGCAGGCGTTCGAATTCACCGACCGGCTGCGCGAGGGCGCCGAAGCGGCGATTGCGGCGCTGAAGGATGCGGGCAAGGATGTTTACCTGATGTCGGGCGACAGCACCCCGGCGGTCGAGGACATGGCCCGCCGTCTGGGCATTCCACATTGGGTGGCCGAGGCGCTGCCCGCAGACAAGGCGGCGCGGGTGCAGGCCATGGCGCACGAAGGGCGGCATGTCCTGATGGTGGGGGACGGGCTCAACGATACGGCGGCGCTGGCGGCGGCGCATGTCTCGATCTCGCCGGCCAGCGCGCTCGATGCGGCGCGGGTGGCGAGCGATATCGTGCTTCTGGGTGGCGATCTGAGCCCGATTGCCGACGCGCTCCGGACCGCCGGTTCGGCGATTCGCCGGATTCGCGAGAATTTCCGCATCGCCACGCTTTACAACGTGATCGCGGTGCCGCTTGCGGTGGCGGGCTTCGCCACGCCGTTGATTGCGGCCTTGGCGATGTCGGCCTCTTCGATTACGGTCTCGCTCAACGCGCTGCGGCTGAGGTGAGGCATGAATATCCTGACGGTCCTGATTCCGATCTCCCTGATCCTTGGCGGGATCGGGCTGTTGTTTTTCGTCTTCACGGTGCGCAGCAACCAGTATGATGACCCCGAAGGCGATGCCCGGCGCATCCTGTCGGATCAATATGACGACAAGCCCAAGCAGTGACGCCAGTCATGGGGCGCCCTGAGCGGGCCGAAACCCCGGTGAAACCTGGACCCGGCCGGACTCAGCCGGGGCCGATCATGAAGCAGTTGATGTTGCGCGCCTGAAGCCTGCGACAGGCGAGTTCGGCCGAGTCGCGGTTCAATCCCATGAAATTCGCGTCAAAGCCGGAGCTGCGCCGAACCACCTTGCGCAGCGATCCGTCGAGCGTTTCCATTTCCTTGAGCGCGATCTGCAACAGCACCTTCTCGGCTTGATACTGATTGGAATAGCGGCCCAGGTTTATGCCCCAATGCCGCCCGCCCGCGGTCGAGACGCGGGTGACGATTTCGGGCTCGGGTTCGGGTGTCGCGGCGGCTGCATCGTCCGGCGCGGTGCTGGCAAGAACCAGGTCGTCGGGCCGGGCCTTTGGCGTCGCGGCGGGTGTGGAAGGTGCGGACGCCGCGGATGGCGCGGTCGATCCCTGGGCGATCCGGGTGGCTTGTGCCTCGCTCAGGGCGTCGGTTATGTCGTCCTTGACGGCCACGAGCACCGGATCGGGGAGGATGCTTCCGGGACGCGCCATGGGGCGCAGGCTTTTCTTGACTGCTGTCACGAGGCGAATCGTCTTGCCCGCCGCGCCCGGCGCCGGTTCGCCGTCAGGTGTGCCGGCATAGACCGGCCGGGGTGGTTTGCGCAGGGGCGCGCTCGAGGGCGCCCTTCGAAAGCCGAGGTCCAGAAGTTCGGCCACCTTGGCGTTGCGCGATGCGGTCGAGCGTCCGCCGAACACGGTGGCGATGATGCGGGTGTTGCCGCGTTCGGCCGATGCGACGAGGTTGAAACCGGCGGCGTTGGTATAGCCCGTCTTGATCCCGTCGGCGCCCTTGTAAGCGGCGAGAAAGCGGCGGTTGGTATTGGCCACTTCCTTGATCCCGGCATGGGTCGAACGGCGCGAGAACAGGTTGTAATATTGCGGGAAGTCGAAAAGCAGTTGCCGGCCGAGCATGGTCATGTCGTGGGCCGTCGAGAGGTGTCC
>JAABTV010000039.1 GCA_011389685.1 Paracoccaceae bacterium | reverse complement strand
TGAGCCGGGGCCTCTCGTCCTTGTCACAGGCCCCGGCTCAAGGCCGGGGCGGGTCGGCTGAATCCGTTCCGGCGCAATATGCCATAAGGAAAAGATCGTCACCCATCCCCCAAAGAGGCGCGAAGGCGGTCGGGGGCGGGTGGGTGGGCCGCCGCCTGAGCGCGTCTTTTACCAGAGCGTTTTCTTCAACCGTTCGGGCAGCTTCTCGTCATAGTCCCGCGCCGCGATCTCGCCCTCTGTCATCTCGGCCAGGAACGCGCCCAGCGTGGGCAGCCCGGCACTGTCGTCACGCGCCCAGATCCCTGAGCGGAGCAGCGACTTGGGGCATTGCGCATAGACCTCGGCCAGCTCGATCCCGATCACCGTTGCGGGCTGGCGGCCTTTCTGCACGAACCGCGCGCAGAGGCGGGCATCGTCGCTCACCCAGGCCCGCCCGTTGACCCGCACCACCATCCTGTCGCCCGGCACCATGAACATGACCGCGATCCGCCCATCGCGGACGATGTTGCGCAAACTGTCCAGCCGGTTGTTGCCGCGCCAATCGGGCATGAGCAGCGTCTGATCATTCAGAACCTCGACCACCGGGCCATCGTCACCGCGCGGGCTGGCGTCGCAACCCTCTTCGCCCACGGTCGCGATCACGCAGAACCGCGACGCCATGATCCAGCGGCGGTAAAGCGGCGTCAGCCGCGGCGCCACCTTGCGCAGCGCCGCATCGCTGGGCGGCCCGTAAAGCGCCTCCAGTTCCTCAAGCGTTTCGAGCTTTCGGTAACTCTCCGTCATATCCCGCCTCCCGCATCAGCGCGTTCGATCCGGCCTCGATCTCGTTTTCCAGATGCGCCATGAACGGCGCCTGCGCCATGCCCGGTTCCAGCCGTGGCATGAACTCGACCACCGCGTGGCCCGGCTTGCGCAGCATCGTGCCCTTGGGCCAGAACAGCCCCGCATTCGTCGCCGTCGGCACGCAAGGCTGCCCCAACTGGTCATAAAGCACGTAAGAGCCGACCTTGAACGGCTTGTAATCGCCCGGTTTCACCCGTGTTCCCTGCGGATAGATCACCAGTTGCCCGGGGGGCACACGGCCCGATCGCACGTCCTCCATCATCCGCTTGATCGCCGCGCCGCGCTTGCCGCGCGCCACCGGCACACAGCCCAGCCGCCAGGCATAAAGCCCGATGATCGGCGTCCACAGAAGCTCGCGCTTCATGATGAAGCGCGGGCGCGGCAGGGCCTGAAAGATCACCAGGATATCGAGAAACGACTGGTGCTTGGCCACAACCAGGCTTTCCTCTTCGGGCACCTCGCCCCGCAGCTCCCAGGTGATGCCCACCATCCAGCGCGCGGTGAACTGCACCCAATAGGTGTAGGCCTTGCAAGCCACGAGCGCACCCTGCGGGGACAGCGCCGCCCAGGGCAGGAACACGATCCCGAGGATCGCCATTGCCACGGCATTCACCGCCACGAACAGGATCGACATGATCCAGCGCCAGATCTTCACCATCACCTGAGCCCTTTCAATGTCTTGCGCGCCGCGCTTCGCGTCGCGACGAAGGCCACCACCGCCGCCAGCGGCGGAATGATCAGCGGCCAGAGCCAGCCCGCCCCAGCAAAGCCCAGCCCTGTGAGGAACCCACCGTCCTCCTGCGCCGCAGGCAGGAACCAGACCGCGACCAGCCCCGCCACCATGCCCAGCGCCGCGCCCGACAAGGCGCGCAGGGTAAAGCGACGCACGAAGGCCTTGGCGATATAGCTGTCGCGCGCGCCCACCAGCCGGAGCACCACGATCACCTGCGCATTTGCCGCCAGCGCCGCATTGGCGGCCAGCGTGATCATCGCCGCCATCGCGGTGAAGATGAGCCCGACCGACAACAGGCCCAGCACACGCAGCCTTGACGCCGCCTCGACCAAGGGGCGCCGCCAGCGGGTGTGATCGTCAAGCACCGCGCCCGGCACCTCGGCCTGAAGCCTGAGGCGCAGCCCGTCGGCATCATAGCCAGGATCACCCTCGACGATCTCGATCAGTTGCGGGATGGGCAATGTCTCGACCGGGATGTCCGGCCCGAACCACGGTTCCAGAAGTGCGCGCTGCTCTTCCTCCGACAGGGCCCGTGCGCGGTCCACGCCCGCCGTGGTCTCAAGCACCCTCAGTGCCGCTGCCGTCTGTTCGGCCATCTGTTCGGCCGGCGCCGAGATGCGCAACGTGGCCGAGCGGCTCAACTCATCGCCCCAGCGTTCCGCCAGCCGACCCGCCGCCAGCGACAGGGCCAGCGCGAAGACCGCCAGGAAGGCCATGATCCCCGAGGTGATCAGCGTCAGCCGCGCGGTGAACCCGGTCGGCGGCACCAGCCGGTCAGCCTGTGGATCGCCGACCAGAAGCGCCAGTATCTCGGACAGCGCCCGCCTCACAGATCCGCCCCCGCAAGTTGTAGCTGCCGGCCCGCAATGCGCAGCACACGCGCCTGCACCTGTGTTTTGGCCGCCCGGATCAGGCCGAGATCATGCGAGGCGATCATCACCGTCTTGCCCATCCGGTTCAGCTCGACCAGCAATTTCAACAGCCGCTGCGACATCTCCCAGTCCACGTTGCCGGTGGGTTCATCCGCGAGAATCACATCGGGCGACATGATCACCGCCCGGGCCAGCGCCGCGCGCTGCCGCTCGCCCCCCGACAATTCGGGCGGCATCGCATCGGCCCGCGCCTTGAGCCCGACCCAGCCCAACAATTCGCGCAGATTGGCCAATTCATCGAGATGCGCGCGCCCGGACACGGTGAGCGGCAGGGCCACGTTGTCTGCGACCGGCAGGTGGTCGAGGAATTGCACGTCCTGATGCACCACCCCGATCCGGCGACGGGTCATCGCCACGTCATCGCGGCTCATCGTGCGCACATCGCGGTCAAACAGCCGCACCTGCCCCGAGGTCGGCACCAGCGCGCCGTAACACAGTTTGAGAAACGTGGTCTTGCCCGACCCCGAAGGCCCGGTCAGGAAATGGAACGATCCGGGCTGCATCGCGAAACTGATGCCGCTCAGAAGTTCGCCCCCGCCATAGCTGTAGGCCACGTTGTCAAGCTCGATCACGGTTCGGCCCCCTGCCATGTCTGCCCGTTCGGTTCTACCGCCCGGTCAGCCCTTATTGCCCCAGCCCCGCGGCGGTTTCAATCCGGCCTGTCATGCCGAAAAGGCACGAAATGGCGCGAATGCAGCAATTGCTTTGCGTTTTTCACGCGAACGGTTACAAGATATGGTAAAGAGGTGAGGCAAATGCCGGTCAACGACGACAGGTGAGACGATGCGGCTGATCTGCCCGAATTGTGGGGCCCAGTACGAGGTGCCCGATGACGTCATCCCGGAAACCGGGCGTGACGTGCAATGTTCGAATTGCGGCGATACATGGTTCCAGAAACATCCCGATCAGGACGCGGAGCTCGCCGACGAGCTTGGCCAGCCGCTCGACGAGGGCGATTGGACCGAGAGTGACGCCGCGATCTCGGATGAGGCGCCGGAAGAAGACCGGATCACCGCCGGATCCGAACCGACCGAATCCGTCTGGCCGGAGACCGGGCACCAGGTCGAGGATGAAGCCGAAGACATCACCGAACCGCAAGCCGCCGACGCGCTGTCGCCAGGGGAAGACACGGCCGAGGCGCCCGCGTGGGAAGACGAGACGCCCGCCGAACCGGCCGCCGAAACCGAGCCTGCCCCGCAACAGCGCGAATTGCCCGATGATGTGCGCGACGTGTTGCGCGAAGAGGCCGAACGCGAGCGCGAGGCCCGCGCGGCGGCGGGGGGAGGCGGTCTTGAAACCCAACCCGATCTTGGCCTTGACGACTCCTCCGACGAGTCCAGTCGCCAGGAACGCGAGGCCCGGCTGCGCATGGCGCGGATGCGGGGCATGTCCGAGAAGGAGGCGATGACCTCGGCCGGCCTGTCCCAGCTGGCCGCCAATGCCTCGCGCCGCGATCTGCTGCCGGATATCGACGAGATCAACTCGACCCTGCGCAAGGACTCCGAGCGCAAGGCCAGCGCCGACACCGAACCGGACGAGGCGCCCGCGCCGGCCGCCGAAAGCTCGGGCTTTTCGCGTGGTTTTTCCTATATGTTGCTGTTGTTTGCCTTGATGCTGGCACTTTATGTGTTTGCCGACAAACTGGCCGAGATGCTGCCCCAGCTTGAACCGCTGCTCGAAAGCTATGTCAGCATGGTCAATCGCGGCCGGCTCTGGATCGACGGGCAGTTGGCGGCGCTGCTGCAATGGCTGGACAGCATGACCGCCGAAGCCTGACCTGCTGCCCCACGGATTTGCATCCGAGCGGGCGCGGAAAAGTCGTGCGGGGATGAGCGGGCGGCGCGTTCACGTTTGCAAGCAACACCCCGAAATCGGGGGGTGACATCCGGCTGACATTCGGCTGCCACCCGGCTGCCGCCTGATGAGGCTTACTTCGGTTAACCTTTGGCGGTCGGATTGCGTGCGATGGCCGGAGATGGAGCGGGACGTTCAGGCATGTAGGAGCGGGCGGAGATGGAGAGGTTGCGAGTAGGGTGCAGTGAGCTTAGAGGGTGCTGCGCTCGATCAAAATCATTCCGCCCAGGCTGCTTGCAGCCCGGGCAGCGCCCGCCCCGCCCCATGGGCGGGCGCTGCCCTTTCGTTGGGCGCCAGCTCGAACCCCATTCGACTTAACACGCTTCAGCTGTCCACCAATCAGGATGCATTGCGTTTGCCATGATCACCCGATGAGTTCTTTCAATACCCAGCCTCCAAGATCGTTCAAACCACAACCTCCATCGCTTCCTGCTCCCCTACCCCGAACACCCGTTTGTAGCGCGCGATCTCGTGGGCGGGGCCCATTGCCTTCAGGGGGTTGTCGGAGAGCTTGACCGTGGGGCGGCCTTCGGCGGCGATGGCTTTGCAGACCATGGAGAAGGGGGCGAGGGAATCCTCGGGGGTGAGGCCGCGGAAATCGTTGGTCAGAAGCGTGCCCCAGCCGAAGCTGACCTTGACCCGGCCCGAGAACTGCTGGTGCAGTTCGATGATCTTTTCGACGTCGAGACCGTCGGAGAAGATCACCAGTTTCTCGCGCGGGTCTTCGCCGCGGCTTTTCCACCAGTCGATGGCGATCTCGGCGCCCTTGGCGGGGTCGCCGGAATCGATGCGGATGCCGGTCCATTGGGTGAGCCAGTCGGGCGCACGGTCGAGGAAGCCCTTGGTGCCGTAGGTGTCGGGCAGGATGATGCGCAAATTGCCGTCATGGTCGCGGTGCCAGTCGGAGAGCACGTCATAGGGGGCGCGGGCCAGTTCCGCGTCGCTGTCGGCCAGCGCGGCATAGACCATGGGCAGTTCATGGGCATTGGTGCCGATCGCCTCGATATCGCGTTTCATCGCGATGTGGCAGTTCGAGGTGCCGACGAAGGCGGGGCCGAGCCCCTCGATCATGGCCTGCACGCAGCGATCCTGCCAGAGGTAGGAATGGCGGCGGCGGGTGCCGAAATCGGCGATCCTGAGCCCGTCGATGCCGCGCAGGCGTTCGACCTTTTCCCAGAGCTTGGTGAGGGCGCGGGCATAGAGCACCTGAAGCTCGAACCGGCCCATCCGGTTGAGCACGGCGCGCCCGCGCAACTCCATCAGCACGGCGAGGGCGGGGATTTCCCAGAGCGTGACCTCGGCCCAGGTGCCTTCGAAGGTCAGCTCGAACTGGCCGTCGCGTTTTTCGAGGTGATAGGGGGGCAGGCGGAGGTTCTCGAACCATGACATGAATTCGGGGCGGAACATCTGGCGTTTGCCATAGAAGGTGTTGCCGCGCAGGAAGGTGGATTCGCCGCGGGTGAGCGAGAGCGAGCGGATATGGTCGAGCTGTTCGCGCAATTCGCCCTCGTCGATCAGCTCGGCCAGGCGGACGGTTTTGGAGCGGTTGATGAGCGAGAACGTGACCTGCGTATCGGGCTTGTTGTGAAAGACCGACTGGCACATCAGGAGCTTGTAGAAATCGTTGTCGATCAGCGAGCGCACGATCGGGTCGATCTTCCATTTGTGGTTCCAGACGCGGGTGGCGATGTCCAAGGCGGCGTCCCCCTTTGATTGCAGGTGCCGGACCGTTCTAGGACAGATCGGCGGGGGCCGGAAAGGGAAAAGGCGCGGAACCGGGCGGTTCGGCAAGGGTGCGCAGCAGATCGTCCTTGCGCAGGGGCTTGGTCAGAAAGCCGTTCATGCCCGCCGCCAGGCAGGCGGCACGGTCGGAGGCGAAGGCATTGGCGGTGAGCGCGACGATATGGGGCTGGGCCGGGGCGTCGGCGCGGATCGCGCGGGTGGCGGCGAGGCCGTCCATTTCGGGCATGGACATGTCCATCAGCACGATGTCGGGGCGGTGGCGGCGGGTCATCTCGACCGCCTCGCGGCCATTCTCGGCAAACAGCAGGGTGAGCGGCGTGTGTTCGAGATACTTGCGCACCAGAAGGCGGTTGGTGCGGTTGTCCTCGGCGACGAGAACGACGCGGGGGGCGAGGACCGGCAGGCCCGGGGGCACGGCATCGGGTGGCGGTGGCGTCGCATCGGGGGCTGTGGCCAATTGCAGGGTGACGGTAAAGCACGAGCCCTTGCCAAGGGTCGCGTGCACGGTGATGTCGCCGCCCATTTCCCGCGCCAGCAGGCGCGAAATCGAAAGCCCCAGACCGGTGCCGCCGAATTGCCGCGTGGTGGCGGTGTCGGCCTGTTCGAATTCGTCGAACACATGCGGGATCCGGTCGGGCGCGATGCCGATGCCGGTATCCTCGATCTCGAATTGCAAGCGGTGGCCATCGCCATCGCTTCGGGCCGAGGCCCGGATCGTGACACCGCCGTGCAGGGTGAACTTGATCGCGTTGCCGACGATGTTGATCAGGATCTGCCTGAGCCGCCCGTCATCGCCCATCACCCGATCCGGCAGCGCCCCGTCGATCAGAAGATCGAGCGTCAGCCCCTTGGCCCGCGCCTGCGGCTTGAGAATGGCCAGCGCCTCGCCGATGCAGTCGCAGGGGGAAAAGACATTGGCGTGCAGCACCGGCTTGCCGGCGTCGAGCCTTGAGAATTCAAGGATGTCGTTGATGATCCTGAGCAGCGCATTGGCCGATTGGCGGATGGTCTGGACGTGGTGGCGGCTTTCGGCATCGAGCGGCGCCTCGGCCAGAAGGTCGGCCATGCCGATGATGCCGTTCATCGGGGTGCGGATCTCGTGGCTCATCGTGGCCAGAAAGCTGGCCTTGGCGCGTTCGCCCGTCTCGGCGGCGATCTTGGCCTCGGCGAGTTCGGCCTCGTGGGTTTTGGCCGACGAGATGTCACGCTCGATCGAGATCACCATCTCGACCACCCCGGTCTCGTCGAGAACCGGCACGATGTTGGTCTCGATCCAGATCAGCGCGCCATCCTTGCGCAGGTTGAGGATCTCGGCCCGGTGGGCGCGGCCCGCTGCCACGGCGGCGGCGATGCCGTCGCTGACCGCGGGGTCGGTATCGGGGGCGTTCAGAAGTTCGGACGGGCGCCGCCCCCGCGCCTCTTGCAGGGAATAGCCGGTGATCCGGGTGAACGCCTCGTTCACCCAGAAGATGCAGCCGTCGGGGTCGGCCATGACCACGCTGTCATTGGCGTGGCGGGCCACCAGCGAGAGGTTGCGGGCCTCGCGTTGCTGATCCTTGAGGTGGGTGTTGGCGCGGGCGAGATCGAGGCTCTGGACCAGCAATTCGCGGCTGTTGCTGGTGTGGCGCCGATGCCCGGCGACGACGAAGCCGAGGAAGACATGAATCGCATAGCCCATGATGCCCGTCGCGATCAGGTCGAAGAGCGCGCGTTGCGACAGATGCCCGCGGGTCATGATCTCGAACAGGAACAAACCGGCAAGCGTTGCGGCATAGATCACCAGACGCACAAGCGCCGCATCCCGGTGAAACGGCAGGACGAGACCGGCATTGATCGCCGCACCCGCCGCAAAGGCCATGGCAAAGGCGGTTGCCGCATCATCGGGCACGCCCAGCCATGCCAGCACGATACAGGCGCTGATGGTCGCGGCCTGAAACCCGGCAGTGACGGTGGCCAACCGCGACAGGCGCGCCGGGTCGACACCGCCGGCCAAAAGACCGGGCGCGGCACGCAGCAGGCCGCAATCGACGATCTCGCCCGCCAGCGCAAGAACGGCCGCCATGAACCCGGGAACCGGGCCCGCCAGCATGAAAAGCGCAGCAGAACCCAGCAGGGTCATCACCTGACGCCCCCAGAAATGTGCCACACGCCCCTGGGCATAGCGCAGGAACAGACCCGTCGGCGCGTGGCGCGCATCGAACGCGTCGAGCCGCGCCCTGATGTCCTGGATCGCCGCTGTCATCGATTTGCCGCCGGTTCCCTGTTGCCGATATCCGGCAGGAGCCTAGCGCGCGATGGGTTAAGAAACCCGCAATGCCCGCCGTCAGGCGAGGGTGACGCCCGCCCGCGCCATTTCGGCCTCGGCCGCGGCCAGCGAGCCATCGAGGTCGATGGCCCGGCAGAGATCGCGCCGCACGGTCACGTCAAAGCCCAGCCGCGCAGCGTCGAGCGCCGACCATGCGACGCAGAAATCGGTGGCAAGGCCGACAAGGGTGAGCCGGCCCGCGCCACGCTCGCGCAGCCAGCCTTCGAGGCCAGTGGGGGTGGCGTGATCGTTCTCGAAAAAGGCCGAATAGCTGTCGAGCTCCGGGTGCATGCCCTTGCGCTGGATGAGTGCTGCGGGAACGGTGTCAAGCCCGCGGTGAAAGGCGGCGCCGGGGCTGCCCTGGACACAGTGATCAGGCCAGAGCACTTGCGGGCCATAGTGCGTGTCCACCGTCTCGAACGGGGCCTTTTCGGGGTGCGACGAGGCGAAGGAGGAATGCCCGGCCGGGTGCCAGTCCTGGGTCAGGGCCACGATATCGAACTCGCGCATGAGCGCGTTGATGCCGGGCACGATCTCGTCGCCGCCCGCGACCGCGAGCGCGCCGCCCGGGCAGAAATCGTTCTGCGTGTCGATCACGATCAGGGCATGGGTCATGGGCCGTCCTTTCGCTTTGTGCCCGAGACTGGCGGCAAGCCGGGGCGCGGTCAACCGCACCCTTGCGGGGCGCGTGTTTCGGGCGTAAATCGGCGCCCATGTTCACATGCCGCGCGCTTTATCATTTCGCCCGTTTCGACGACCCCGCCGCGTTGCGCGGGCCGCTGTTGCAGCTTTGCGAGGAAAACGGGATCACCGGGTCGCTCTTGCTGGCGCGCGAAGGCATCAACGGCACGATCGCGGGCACGGTTGCCGGGCTTGACCGGGTTCTGGCACATATCCGCGCCCTGCCCGGCTGTGACGATATTACATGGAAGGACAGCCCCGCCGCGGAGCAGCCGTTTCGGCGGATGAAAGTGCGGCTCAAGCGCGAGATCGTGACGATGGGGCAGCCCGACGTGGACCCGACGCGCAAGGTGGGCCGTTATGTCGATCCCGAGGACTGGAACGACCTGATCCTCGCGCCCGATGTCGCGGTGATCGACACGCGCAACGATTACGAGGTCGCCATCGGCACGTTTCGCGGCGCGGTGGACCCCGAGACCCAGAGTTTCCGCGATTTCCCGGCGTGGTGGGAGGCCAACAAGGCACGGTTCCACAACAAGCGGATCGCGATGTTCTGCACCGGGGGAATCCGCTGCGAGAAATCGACCAACTGGCTGTTGCAACAGGGCATCGAGGAGGTGTTTCACCTCAAGGGCGGAATCCTCAAATACCTCGAAGAGGTACCCGAGGACGAGAGCACATGGGAAGGCGAGTGTTTCGTCTTTGACGGGCGGGTTTCCGTGGGCCACGGGCTGCGCGAGGGGCCGCATCTGCTGTGCCATGCCTGCCGCCGCCCGATCCTGCCGGGGGACCGGGCGCGCCCGGAATACGAGGACGGCGTGAGCTGTCATCAGTGCGCGGACGAAACTTCAGAGGCCGACAAGGCCCGGTTTCGCGAGCGCCAGAAGCAGATCAGGCTGGCCGAAGCCCGCGGGGAACAGCATCTGCGCCGCGCCTGAGGTTTGGGCCTTTCCCCGCGCTGCCGGATGGTGTCAACTGCGCGTTGCGTCGCCAATCAAGCCGGAGCCGGACCATGACACATCGCCTGACCGCCAGCCCGGAAACATGCGCCTGGGGCTATTTCGATGCGGAGCTTCCTGCCGCTCTTGAGATCGACAGCGGCGAAGAGGTGGTGATCGAGACAGTTTCGGGCGGGCCGGACCATGTGCCGGACAAGGATGCCGGGTTCCATGTGCCGCCCGAGCTGTGGGAGATTCACGCGCGCTCCGAGCGGAGGTTGCCGGGGCATATCCTGACCGGGCCGGTGGCGGTGCGCGGTGCGCGGCCGGGGCATGTGTTGCAGGTCGATATCGTTGATGTCGCACTGAGGCAGGATTGGGGCTGGAACCTGATCCATCCTCTGATGGGCACCCTGCCTGGCGAGTTCGAGCGCAAGCGGATCGAGATCATCCCGCTGGACCGCGCGGCGATGGTGGGGCGGATGCCCTGGGGGCTCGACCTGCCGCTCAGGCCGTTCTTCGGCGTGATGGGGGTGGCGCCGCCGCCCGGATGGGGGCGCATCTCGACCATAGAGCCGCGCGCCCATGGCGGCAATATCGACAACCGCGAACTGGTCGCGGGGACGACGCTGTTCCTGCCGGTGCATGTCGGGGGGGCGATGTTCTGGTGCGGCGACGGGCATGGCGCGCAGGGCGATGGCGAGGTCTGCGTGACCGCGATCGAAACCGCGCTTGCGGGGCGGTTCCGCCTGGCCCTGCGCGAGGACATGGCGCTTGACCGGCCGCGCGCCGAGACGGCCACGCATCTGATCAGCATGGGGCTGCATGAGGATCTCGACCGCTGTGCCGAGATGGCGCTGCGCGACATGATCGGCTGGATCGTCGCCGAGACCGGGCTGAGCCGCGAGGATGCCTACATGCTGTGTTCGCTGGCGGGGGATTTGCGGATCACGCAGACGGTGAACGGCCAGAAGGGCGTGCACATGATGATGGAGCGCGCCTTGCTTGAAACGGGGCAGGACAAGGGAGAACGGGGATGACAGTCAGGACCGCGATCATCGGGCTGGGGATCATGGGGCGGCGGATGCTGGAACACATGGTCGCGCATGAGGGGTATGAGCCGGCGTTGCTGTGGGACCCGGATGCCGGGGCCTGTGCGGCGGCGCGTGATCTGGCGCCAGGGGCGGAGATCGCGCAGAGTGCCGAAGACGCGATCGCAGGGGCCGATCTGATCTATCTGGCCTGCCCGCCGGTGCCGCGCAAGGCGCTTGCGCTGGCGGCGGCGGCGGCGGGCAATGCGGTGTTTCTCGAAAAGCCGCTGGGCGTGGATATCGCGGAAAGCGAAGACCTTGTGGCGCGGCTGGCCGCGTCGGGCGTGCCGGTGGCGGTGAATTTCACGCAAGCGGCAAGTCCGGCGATGCGTGCCGTGGACGAGGCCGCGCGCCGGGGCGCGATGGGCGATCTTGCGGGGGCGGATATCGTCGTGACCTATGGCGCCTGGCCGCGGGCGTGGCAGAAGGCCGCCGACTGGCTGCGGTTTCGTGACGAGGGCGGGATGACGCGCGAGGTGATCTCGCATTTCCTGTTCGTCTCGGAGCGCATCCTGGGGCCGTTGACATTGACATGGGCGCACCCGTCCTATCCCGACGACAAGGCGCTGTGCGAGACCCACATGCTGGCCCGGCTGGAGACGGCCGAAGGGCTGCCCGTCACGGTGATGGCCAGCGTCGGCGGGGCGCAGCCCGACCGGCAGGAACTGACCCTCAAGGGGGTGCGCGCCAGCCACCGGATCAGCGATTTCTATGTCGACGCCGTGTCGGATGGCGGCGCGTTCCGGCCGGTCGACCATGGCGGCGCGGACCCGCGCAGCGGCGCGATCCGGGCCCAACTGGACGAGTTGCTGGCGATGATCGACGGCAGGGCCGGCCGCCTTGCCACGCCGCAAGAGGCGCTGCGGGTGCAGAAACTGGTCGAGGCGATGCTGGCCGCGAAGGGCGGGTGACGCCCGGTTTGCCCTTCCGTCCCCGGCGCATTGGTGATTAACCTAGGGCCGGGAGACATGAAAAAAGGGGAGATATCATGACCACGATGAACAGACGCCACGCGCTGGGCCTGATCGGGGCGGCGGCCGCCAGTGGCACGCTGGCCACGCCCGCGATTTCACAGAACCGCAAGATCACCGTCGGCGCGCTGCGCTTTACCTCGCATTCGGCGAGTTTCATCGGCGTGGAGCGCGGCTATTTCGCCGAGGCCGGGCTCGATGTCGAGCTGAAGTTCTTTCAGGCCGCGCAGCCGATGGCCGTCGCGATTGCCAGCGGCGATGTCGATTACGCGGTCACGGCGATTTCCGGCGGCCTCATCTCGCTGGCCGACAAGGGCGCGATCAAGGTGATCGGCGGCGCGCTGAGCGAAGAGCCGGGCATCGACGGGCAGAAGATCCTGGCCAGCGACGCGGCCTTTCAGGCGGGGCTGACCAGCCCGGCGCAGCTTGACGGCAAGTCGTTCGGGATGACGACGGCCGGATCGTCGTTTCACTACATGGGCTCGAAGATCGCCGCCGCCGAGGGCGCCGAGATGAGCTTCAAGCCGTTGCAGAAGGTGGGCGCGGTGATCGGGGCGCTGAAGACCGGGCAGATCGACGCCTGGTCGATCGTGCCGCATATCGCCAAGCCGCTGGCCGGGTCGGGCGCAGTGCATATCATCGGAAACGTGTCCGATTACCTCCCCGATTACCAGGTCACGACGGTGTTCACCTCGACCGGGAACGCGCAGGACGAGGGCGAGATGACCCGCGCCTTCCTCGCCGGGTTCTCGAATGGCGTGGAGGATTACAACAGCGCCATGATCGACATGGCCGGGGGCGAGGACGGCGTGAACGAGATGGTCGCGCTGATCCACAAATACGTCTATACCGACCGCCCGATCGAGAAGGCGGCGCCGTCGATCATCAACGGCACGATGCGGCTCAACCCCGGTGCGGCGCTCAACATGGCGTCGGTGCGGGATCAGCTTGACTGGTTCAAGTCCGAGGGGCTGGTCGGCGATGTGAGCATGGATCAACTGGTCGATGCGTCCTACGTCAAGACGATGGGCTGAAACCATACGGCGCGGCCCCCGGTGCGGGGCCGTGCCAAGCCGACGGAATATTCATGGAACTGCGGTTGAAGAATGTGAGCCACGCCTATGGTGGCACCGAGGTGCTGCGCGACATCACCCTGACCATTCCCGAGGGAAAGATCGTGTGCATCGTCGGCCCGTCCGGCTGTGGCAAATCCACCCTGTTGCGGATGATGGGCGGGCTGGAGAAACCCGATGCGGGCGAGATATTGCAGGTGGGCGCGCCGCCCGAAGGCTGTCTCAATCCGCTCACCTATGTGTTCCAGGATTTCGCGCTGCTGCCGTGGCGGTCGGTCGCCGGCAATATCGCGCTGGCGCTTGAGGATCACCGGCTGGGCCGGCGGCAAAGGCAGGCGATCGTGGCCGATGTCCTGGCCCGCACCGGGCTGTCGGATTTCGCGGGCGCCCTGCCCCGGCAGTTGTCGGGCGGCATGAAGCAACGCGTGGCGATTGCCCGGGCGCTGGCGGTCAACCCGGCGGTGATGCTGCTTGACGAGCCGCTTTCGGCGCTGGATGCGCAGACCCGCGAGTTGCTGATGGATGACCTGATCGGGCTGTGGACGCGCGCGCCCTTTACCGCCGTCTATGTGACCCACAACCTCGCCGAGGCGGTGCGGCTGGGTCATGCCATCGTGGTGCTGTCGCGCCGTCCGGGTGCGATCCGCGAACTGGTTGCGATCGACGCCCCGCTGGAGGCCCGCGACATGTCCGACCCGGGCCTGGCCGCCAAGCAACAGCACCTGTGGCACCTGATGCGCGACGAGGCGCGGGCGGCGGATGCGGAATTGGCCGATGTCTGAAATTCGCCCGGTTCCGTTTCGGGGCGGGGGGTTCCGCCCGCAGGTGCGCCGCTGGGTCGGGTTCGTGGTGTTCGTCCTGCTGATAGCGATTGCCGAATGGGGCACGCGGACGGGGTGGATTTCGAACCTCACGCTGCCGCGCCCGTCGGATGTGCTGGCCACGTTCGGGGAGCTTTGGCAGTCGGGGCTGTTGTTCAAGCATCTCTTGCCGTCGCTGTCGCGGCTCGCCGTGGGCGCCGCTCTGGGGGTGTCGGTCGGGGTCTCCGTGGGGGTGCTGATCGGGCTGTTTTCCTATGTCCGGGCGGGGCTTGTGCCGGTGGTGGCTGCGCTGTTCCCGATTCCGAAAATCGCGCTTCTGCCGCTGTTCGTGATCTGGTTCGGGATCGACGAGGGGTCGAAATACGCGCTGATCGCCTTTGGCACCTTCACGCCGACAGTGGTGGCGACCTATGGCGCGGTCGACAATGTCGACCGGACGCTGATCCGCATGGGGCAGAGTTTCGGCCTGACATGGTGGTCGATCGTGCGCAAGATCGTGTTGCCCGGGGCCATGCCCGGCATCCTGTCGGGGCTGCGGATCAGCCTTGCCATCGGCATCATCCTGTTGGTCGCGGCCGAGATGCTGGGCGCGGAATACGGCATCGGGGCTTATATCCTCGAAGCCGGATCGCTTTACGATCTCGAACGGCTTTTCGCCGGGGTGGTGATCCTGTCGATCCTCGGCGTGATCGTGTCATCCGCCATCACGATGATCGAAAAGCGGCTGTTGCGCTGGCGCGGGTGAGCCCGCTCGCCCGGCCGCCCACGCTGCCAATCGACACGACCCGATCAGGGGCGATCAGGAGTTGTCGCTGATCGTCGTGCCCAGACCGACCAGCGAGCCCAGAATACCGGTGATCGTGCGCACCGCCGTCACCGGCGATTCGGTGGCAAGAACGGTATCGCCCGGATTCACCTCGAAGGTGCGGGCGGCGAAAAGGCCGTCGGCACTGGTCAGATCGAAGGTGAACACCACCTGCTGCATGGTGGGTCCGGTCGGGCGCAGCTGTTTCTCGTTGTAATCGCGCAGCACCAGCACCCCCTTGGGATTGGCCCGGCTGTTCGAGAGACCGCCGACGATCGACATTGCCTCGAGCGCGGTGGTCCTTTCCTTTTCGAAATAGACCAGCCGCTCGGTCCCGGTGGCGCCCAGCGCGGTGAAGAAACGCTTGTCCTCTTCGACAAGCACCTTGTCGTTGCCGCGCACCAGCACATTCTTGGACGCGTTGGCGAACAGGTCGTCGGCGCGGATTTCATAGGTCTGGCCGGCCCGGATCAGCCGCACCAGCGGATTGCGCAAGGTGGTTGCAATACCGCCGCCCTGCGCGATCAGGCTCAGGATGCTGACGTCGCGCCCGACCAGCGGATAGGTTCCGGGCTTGGCCACGCCGCTGACCAGGTCGGCGGAATTGCCCTGACCCGAATTATGCGAGATCTGCACCTGCGCGCCCGGCGCGATCGACAGGATGCCGGTCTGGATCTGTTCGCGTGCCGCATCCGGCGTCAGACCGGACACGACCACATCCCCGAGATAGGGAACGAAGATCGTGCCGCTGGCCGACACCACGAGATCGGCCATGTTGACCGATTTCTCGGCCGGTGAGGTCAACAGGGAATTCTCCTGGCTGTCCCAGATGATCAGCCCGAGGCGGTCGCCGTTGCGGATGATCGGCGCGGTCGGCCCGCGCCCCGCGGGCAACCAGCGATAGCTCCCGCTCCAACCGGTTTTCGGCCATTTCGCGATCTCGGGCGCCTTGGCGCGCGTCACCTCGACGACCTCGAAACTGGGGTTCTGCTTGTCCTTCTCGTTGACGACCTCGGAGACCATGGCCGCGCCGCGCGGAAGGGCACATCCGGCCACAAGGAACACTGCGAAGAATATCGGAACGAGCTTTGACGTGACGGGCAAATCAACCCCCAGGGTGCCGTTGGTAGGTGTTGAACCTGTCTTACATGCTATATGATGGGCGAGACAACGATTAATACCGCCATCGAAACCCCGGCATGTCTTCGAGTGGAAAACGTGACAGGAAAACCGCAACATCGCAGAGTTCTGGTTCTGGGCGCGAGTGGCAAGCTGGGCCGGATGCTCAGGCGCCTGTGGGCGCCCGGCCGGCCCGGGGGCGGGCAAACCCTGTGGCAATACCGCAAGGATCCACCCGGGAACGGGATCGAATGGCAGCCGGGTCGGGCCGTGCCCGGCGGTCTGTCATCGGTCGACTCGGTGCTCGCCCTCTGGGGTGTGACGCCGGGCGCGCGCGATGCGCCGCCGCGTGATCTCGGCGAGAATTCCACTTTGGCCGTCGAGGCGATGGAGCTTGCTGCGCGCCTGGGGGCCGGGCGGGTGCTGCATTGCTCGTCCGCCGCGGTCTATGTGCCCGGGCCCGATCCCCTGCGCGAGGACGCGGCGGGCGGCGGGATCAATGCCTATGGCCGGGCCAAGCTGGACATGGAGAAGGCCATCGCGGATTGGTGCGCGGCGCACCCCACAGGGCCGCGGGCGGTGATCATGCGGATCGGAAACGTCGCCGGTGCGGACAGTCTCTTTGCCGCGATCGGGGCCGCGATCGGGTGCGGTTCGGGCCGCATCACGCTGGACCGTTTCGACACTGGCGAGGGGCCGTGGCGCAGCTATGTCTCATTGCGGGCTTTGGCGCAAACCATTGAAACCCTTATGAATTGTGAAACCGGCCCGGCGCCGTTGACCGTCAATGTCGCAACCCGGCCCCCGCTTGCGATGGAGGCCATCGCCCGTGCGGCGGGATGCGAGATCGACTGGCGCCCCGCGCCGGAGGGGGCGGCGCCGATGGTGTGGCTCGGTACCGCGCGGCTGGCGCAGATGACCACCTTGCCGGAAGAGAGCGCCGGGTCGCTGGTGCGCGGATGGCGCGATGGGGAGGGCATGGCGTGACACCGGCCAAGCGCGGACTCGATATCGTGCTGGCGCTGGTGCTGGCGATTGTTCTGGCGCCGCTTGTCGCGGGGATCGCGCTGTGGATCCTGATCCGCGAGGGGCGCCCGGTGTTTTATGTCGCCGAACGGATGAAGGCCCCGGGCCAGCCTTTCATGCTGTGGAAATTCCGTACCATGACCGTCGCTCGACGCGACAGCGGTGTCTCGGGTGGCGACAAGGCGGGTCGGATCACCCCGACCGGGCGCGCGTTGCGGCGCACGCGGCTTGATGAATTACCCCAGCTTTTCAACATCTTGCGCGGCGACATCAGCTTTGTCGGACCGCGCCCGCCGCTGCGCCGCTATGTCGAGCAATTCCCCGCGCTCTACGGCGCGGTTCTGGCGTCGCGCCCGGGGGTGACGGGGCTGGCCACGCTGGCCTATCACCGCACCGAGGAGCGGCTTCTGGCCCGATGCAGGACCCCCGAGGAGACCGAGGCGGTCTATACACGCCGCTGCGTTCCGGCCAAGGCGCGGCTCGATCTGATCTATGCCCGCAACCGCAACATCTGCTACGATTTGCGGCTGATGGTGGCGACGGTCTTTCGCCGCCTGCCGTTGCGGGCGGCGCGGCGGCGAAAACCCGCCGATGGTTAAGGCGCTCCGAATCTGGGGGGTGACACCCGGCTGCCGCGCGGCTGCCACCCGGCTGCCGGGTTCGGGCGGCGGCACGGGGTTAACCGGGCGAACGCCGCAAAGCCCAATCCCGCAACAGGGACGCAAGGACATATCGCCCGGGGGCTTGCCTCCGGCGCGCGGCGCGTGACAGTCTTGCGCGACATATCCAGGAAAAAAGAAGGGGACGGGGCATGGCGGAACTCTGGTCGCTGACGGCGAGCGAGATGGCGGCGCAGGTCAGGCGCGGTGATCTGCGCGCGCGCGATCTGACCGAGGCGGTGCTCGACCGGATCGGGGCGGCCAACCCCGGGTGCAACGCCATCGTGGCGCGCTGTGACGGTGAGGCGCGGGCGGCCGCGGATGCGGTCGATACCGCGTTGGCGGCGGGGCAGGATCCGGGGCCGCTGGCCGGGGTGCCGGTGACGATCAAGGTCAATGTCGACCAGAAGGGCCATGCCACCACCAACGGGCTGAGGCTTCAGGAAAAGCTGATTGCGCAGACCGACAGCCCGGTGGTTTCGAACCTGCGCAAGGCCGGGACGGTGATCGTGGGGCGCACCAACACGCCGGCCTTTTCGCTGCGCTGGTTCACCCGCAATTCGCTGCATGGCCACACCACCAATCCGCGTGCACCGGGGCGCACGCCGGGCGGGTCGTCGGGGGGTGCGGCGGCGGCGGTGGTCTCGGGGATGTGCGCACTCGGCCATGGCACGGATATCGCCGGGTCGGTGCGTTACCCGGCCTATGCCTGCGGCATTCACGGGATGCGGCCCTCGCATGGGCGGGTGCCGGCGCACAACGACAGCGGGCCGGACCGCCATATCGGGGCGCAGCTCATGGCGGTGTCGGGGCCGCTGGCACGCTCTGTGCCCGATCTGCGGCTGGCGCTGGCGGCGATGGCCGCACCCGACCTGCGTGACCCTTGGTATACGCAGATGCCGCTGCGCGGGCCGGATGTGGCGCGGCGCATGGCGCTCTGCGTGAGCCATGACGGGATGCCGGTCGCGCCCGAAATCGAAGAGGCGCTGCACCGCGCCGCCGAGCGGTTCCGCGCGGCGGGCTGGCAGGTGGACGAGGTTGCCCCGCCGCCGATGCGCGAGGCGATGGAGTTGCAACTGGTCATGTGGCTTTCCGAGATGCGGCGCGGCGCGGCCGAGACCGTGCGCCGCGAGGGCGACCCGGACGCGATCGCGGTGCATGGCTTCCTCGAAGCGATGACGTCACCCGCCGATCTCGCGCGGGTGATGGACGTGCTGCAATCGCGCGCCCGGCTGATCCGGGCGTGGCGCGCGTTTCTGAGCGATTACCCGGTGATGCTCTGCCCGGTCTCGGGCGAATTGCCCTTCGAGGATCTGCGCGACATCCGCAGCCAGGCCGATTTCGAGACCATCGCCGAGGCGCAGATGAGCCAGATCGCCCTGCCCTTTCTGGCCCTGCCAGGTCTCACGGTCACCACCGGCGACGCGGGCGGCCTGCCGGTCGGGGTGCAGCTCATCTCCAATGCCTGGCGCGAAGACCTGCTGCTCGATGCGGGCGAGGTGATCGGCGCGGTGGTGCCGGTGGTCTGAGGCCCCTGGTCCGCGCAGGCTCCGGGCCTGCGCCTCTTGGGGTCTGCGCCCCTTGCCGCTTCATCTTGCCAGAAATACTCATTTTTCCGACCTCACGAATCCGACAGGCATTTGTGAATGGACCGTCCCTTGCAGGCCGCCTAGGGTGCGCGGCAACGGGGTGGGTGTAGACAGGGTGAGAAACTTGCGCGACAGCGACAGGAGCCGGGGGCGGAGATGATCGACGCGGTGATCCTGCCGATGCAGCGCCGGCTGCTGCATCCGCCGGCAAGACTGCTGGCGCGGCTTGGCGTGTCGCCCGATGCGATCACGCTCGCCGGGTTCGGGATCGGGGTTCTGGCGCTGCCGCTGCTGGCGTTCGGGCTTTACGGCGCGGCGCTGGTCGCGATCCTGCTCAACCGGCTGATGGACGGGCTTGACGGGGCGGTGGCGCGGATCACCGGCCCTTCGGACCGGGGGGCGTTTCTCGATATCGCGCTGGATTTCGTGTTCTATGCGCTGGTGCCGCTGGGCTTTGCGCTGGCCGCGCCGGGTGCCAATGCCCTGCCCGCGGCGGTCCTCATCGCGGCGTTCGTGGGCACCGGATCGTCGTTCCTCGCCTTTGCCGCGGTGATCGCCAGTGAGGGGCGCGCCGCCCCGGCCTATCCGACCAAGGGGATCTATTACCTCGGCGGGCTGACCGAGGGGTTCGAGACCATCGCGCTTTTCATCCTGATGTGCCTTTTTCCCACGCATTTCCCGGTGTTTGCCTATATATTCGCCGCCGCCTGCGCGCTGACCACGCTGACGCGGTGGCGTCAGGGCTGGGTCGCGCTGGGCGGCGCCAAAGAGACATCCGTTCGAGACCGACCAGAGGAGTCACCATGAGATTTGCCCTGATCCTTTCCGTGATCGCCGCGCTTTTCGCCCGGCCCGCGCTGGCCGATGACTGGCAGGCGGTGCTGGACGCGGCGCGCGGCCAGACCGTTTACTGGAACGCATGGGGCGGCGACGCGCGCACCAATGCGTTCATTTCCTGGGTCGGTGGCGAGGCCGAGCGGCGTCATGGCGTGCGCATCAATCATGTCCGGCTGAGCGATACCGCCGAAGCGGTGACGCGGGTGATTTCCGAGCGCGCGGCGGGCCGTGACAGCGGCGGGTCGGTTGACCTCATCTGGATCAACGGGCCGAATTTCCTGGCCATGAAGGAGCAGGATCTGCTGTTCGGCCCCTTCGTGGAGCGGCTGCCCAATGCGCGGTTTGTCGATCTGTCGCCCGGCGCACCGGCCACGCTTGATTTCACCGTGCCGGTGGAGGGGATGGAGAGCCCGTGGCGGCTGGCGCGGTTCGTGTTCAGTTTCGACAGCGCCCGGGTCGAGGCGCCGCCCGGGACGATGCGCGAATTCGTGGCCTGGGCCGAGGCCAACCCGGGCCGGTTCACCCATCCCGACCCCTCGAATTTCATGGGGGCGACATTCCTCAAGCAGGCGCTGATCGAGCTGGCGCCGGATCGCGAGGTGCTGCTGGAGCCGGTGACGGACGCGCGCTTTGCCGCGCAGGTGGCGCCGCTTTGGGAATGGTATGACGCGCTGCGCCCCAACCTGTGGCGCGGTGGCACCGCCTTTCCCGAGAACGAGTCGGTGCAGCAGCAAATGATGAACGATGGGGTGATCGACATCGCGATGTCGTTCGATCCGGCCTCGACCGCCGCAGCCATCGCGCAGGGGCTGTTGCCCGAGAGTGCGCGGGTGTTCGTGCCCGAGGGCGGCACCATCGGCAATGTGAGTTTCGTGGCGATCCCCTATAACGCCGCCCATGCCGAGGGCGCGATGGTGGTGGCGAACCTGCTGCTGGACCCCGAGGTGCAGGCGCGGATGCAGAATATCGAGGTTCTGGGCTCGTTCTCGGTGCTTGATCCCGCCCGGCTCGACGCGACCGCACAGGCGCGGTTCGACGCCCTGCCCAGCGCCCCGGCGCTGCCCGGGCTTGACGATCTCGGACCCACCCTGCCCGAGCCGCATGCAAGCTGGATGACGCGGCTGACCGAGGAATGGGCGCGGCGTTACACGCGGTGAGCGGGGTCGCGTCTTCCAGCCCGCCGGGCCGGGCGCTGCGGCTTGTCGTGCTGCTGGCGGTGGTGGGCGGGGTGATCCTGCCGATCCTGGCCGGGCTGTGGGCGACGGCGCGCGCGGGGTTCGCGATATTGCCTGCGATCGGCGCCGAGACGCTTTCGCTTGAGCCGTGGCGGATGCTGGCCGGTCTGCCGGGGCTGGGCACGAGCCTCAAGCTCACGCTGCTGACCGGGCTGGGGGCGACGGCGCTGGCGCTGATCCTGGCCGGGGGGACATGCGCGGCGGTGCATGGCCGGATGAGCATCCGCGCGGGCGGGCGGATGCTGACCCCGTTCCTGGCTGCGCCGCATGCCGCCGTGGCCATCGGCCTTGCCTTCGTGCTGTCGCCCTCGGGCTGGATCGCGCGGGCGCTGGCACCGCTTGCCGGGTGGGACCGGCCGCCGATGCTGGTCACAGTCAACGATCCCTGGGGCGGGGCGCTGATCCTCGGGCTGTTGGTCAAGGAAGTGCCGTTCCTGCTGCTGGTGATGCTGTCGGCGTTGAGCCAGATCGCGGTGGCCCGGCATATCGCGGTCGGGCGGGCGCTGGGCTATGGCCGGGGGATCGTCTGGGTCAAGGTGATCCTGCCGCAGGTCTGGCCGCTGGTGCGGCTGCCGGTGATGGTGGTGCTGGCCTATTCGCTGTCGGTGGTCGACATGGCGCTGATCCTCGGGCCGTCGAACCCGCCGACGCTGGCGGTGATGCTGCTCAGGCTGTTTTCGGCGCCGGATACGGCGATGCTTTTGCCGGCCTCGGCGGGGGCGGTGCTTCAGGGGGGTCTGGTCGCGCTGTCTTTTGGCCTGTTGCTGCTCGTCGAACGGGGGGTCAAGCGCATCGGGCTGTGGTGGCTGAGGCGCGGCGGGAGGGGGCTTTCGGCCGAGCCGGGGCTGTGGCTCACCACCGGGGTGACGGCGTCGGTGATGGTGCTGGGCGCGCTGGGCATGCTGGCGCTTTTGGTGTGGTCGCTGGCCTGGCGCTGGTCCTGGCCCGGGATGCTGCCCGAGAGCTGGTCGCTCGGGGCGTGGACGCGCCCCGGCACCGGCTGGGGGCGGGCGCTGTGGCATACCGTGCTGCTGGCCTTTGCGACCACGGGGCTGGCGCTGGCGCTGGCGGTGGCGTGGCTCGAAGGCGAGGACCGGGCGCGGATGCGGCGCGCGCGCTGGGCCGAGGCGCTGATTTATCTGCCGCTGCTGGTGCCGCAGATCGCCTTTCTTTACGGGCTCAACGTGCTGTTCCTGCGGATCGGCATTTCGGGGGGCATGGCGGCGGTGATCTGGGCACAGGCGCTGTTTGTCTTTCCTTACGTGATGATCGCGCTGTCGGACCCGTGGCGGGCGCTCGACCCCGGTTTGCCACGGGCGGCGGCGGCGCTGGGCGCGGGGCCGTGGCGCAGGTTGTGGGCGGTGAAACTGCCGGTGCTGCTCACGCCGCTCATGACGGCAGCGGCGATCGGCGTGGCGGTGTCGGTGGCGCAATACCTGCCGACGCTGTTCATGGGGGCGGGGCGGATCGCGACGCTGACCACCGAGGCGGTGACGCTGGCCTCATCCTCGGATCGGCGGGTGACGGGGGTTTACGCGACGCTTCAGGCGGGGCTGCCCTTTGCGGCCTATGCGGCGGCGTTCCTCATTCCGGCACTGGCGCATCGCAACCGGCGCGGATTGCTGGGCGGGGAGGGTGCGCCATGACGCTTGAGATTGCCGGGCTGTCGGTGCGGTATCTGAACGAGCCGTCGCTGTTCGCGCCGCTCGACCTGCTTGTGGCGGGTGGCGAGGTGGCCACGGTGATGGGGCCGTCAGGGGTTGGCAAGTCGACGCTGCTGGACGCGATCGGCGGGCACCTGGCGGCGGGGTTCACGATGACCGGTTCGGTGCGGCTCGACGGGTTTGAGATTACGCATCTGCCGCCCGAGGCGCGGCGCATCGGGCTGATGTTCCAGGATGCGGCGCTGTTTCCGCACCTGTCGGTGGGTGACAACCTGGCCTTTGGCCTCGCCCGCGAGACGCGCGGGCGCGCGGCGCGGCGGGCGGCGGTCGAGGCGGCGCTGGAACAGGCCGGGCTGGCCGGTCTTTACGAGCGCGACCCGGCGACGCTTTCGGGCGGGCAGCGGGCGCGGGCGGCGCTGATGCGCACGCTCCTGGCCGATCCGAAGGCGGTCTTGCTCGACGAGCCATTTTCCAGGCTCGACGCGGCGCGGCGGGCCGAGATGCGGAATTTCACCTTTGCGCATATCCGCAAGCGGGCGATTCCGGCGCTGATGGTGACACATGACCCGGCGGATGGCGCGGCCACGGGCGGGCCGGTTCTGAGCCTTGGCGGGGACCCGGCAAAGCGTTGAGACCGGACGCGGGCGGACAGCATGTTGCGGAGATCAGCGGGGTCTGCCCTTTGCCGGATCGAGGGCCGGAGCCGGCGAATCGCAAGGGCACGGCGCGAGACCGGATGTGCCGCGCCCGCCCTGGCTCGGGGCGGGGCACGGGAAGCGCCCCATGACCCGGGACCGCCAGCACCACCGGAAGCAGACCGCCACCGACGAAAACAGCCGGGGGCCGCTGTGACGGAATCGGTGCGAGTCTTTGATTATTCGGGAAAATCAGGCTATTCTTTGTCGTTTGAGGCGAATCTCACGTGAGCAGTTGCAGGGAATCTGGAAGCTTGCTAGAGGATGCGCGGTTGAAAGGGTGCGGTTCCTGTCGTCGGGATTTACGCTTGGTAGCGTTCGATGGTAGTTTGTCCGTGTTTTTCGGTTTTTTCCAAATGCCCTGGGCATCATGATGATCAATTGCGAGCAGGACTGAATATGTTTTCTTCGATCTTCAAAAAGGTCGCGTCCCTTCCCGCCGAGGACCGGGACGAAGCGAGCCGGGACGAAAGCGTGCCGAGCAAGGATGCCGGGGTCACGGTGCCGGAGCATCCGCCTCGGCCTGCAAAGCCGCCCAAGCCTGCGAAACCGCCGGTCGCAAGTGCGCCGCGTGCCGCCGGGCCGGTGGCGCGCGCGGCCCGCGCCGCACCCCCGGCACCGCCAAGGACCGCGCCTGACCAAGGTGCCAGCCCGGCCCCGGAACCGACCGCGGCCGACCGGAACGGCGCCGAGGCACCGGCATCGGTCACGGCTGATCAGCAGAACGGCGCCGAAGTGCCCGCACCGGGCGCAACCGACCGGCAGACTGGCGAAGCGGCAAGGGTCAATGGCCCTGTCAACACCGTGCGCCGCGGGTCGCAGGCGACGCCCTCGGCCGCGATGTCGAAAGGCCCGTCCGAGAAGCTGCCGTTGACGATCGCGCGGCTCAACCTGGCGCGGGAATACATCAAGACCGGAGAGGTCCTGGCCGCCGTTTCGCTGCTTGAGGCGGCCGAGAGGGAAGGGCCGCCGCATCGCGATGTCTTTCGCCTGCTGGGCGAGAGTTATTTCATGCAGGAACGCTGGCGGGAATCGCTGTCCAGCTGGTACCGCGCCTCGGCGATGACGAAACGCGGCGATGTGCGGATGGTCGACCGGATCCGGCGCAAGGTCATGCGCTGCAATGCACAGCTGTCGCTGGAGGAATTGCAGCGCGGCGACCGCGTGGCGGCTGCCGAACACATGGCACAGGCGGTCGAGGCGGTGGATTATTCGACGTATCTCAAGGTGCGCCGCGACATGGTCGATCCGATCGTGGCCTATGTTCTCGACGTTCTCGACACGCGCGGGGCGCAGGCGCTCAAAGTGCCGGACAAGCCACGCAACATCATCCTGTGCCTTGACGTGATCAAGATTTCGCCCGTGCATTCGCACCGGCATCTCTACCTGTCGCTGGCCGCGGCCCTCACGGCACTCGATCCGCAGATCCGGGTGACGCTTGTGGCCACCTACGAGCGGCAGATCAGCTGGAACGCGGGATTCGAGGATTACTATCGCCCCGACAACATCTCGGTCCTGCGCGAGTTCATCGAGGAAAAGGTGCCCGAGGAGCAGAAGGATCGCATCTCGGTCCGCTATTTCGAGAGCTTTGGCCTGCGCGGCGTGATCAACACCTGCGAGAGCATCCTCAGGATGCAGCCGGACATGATTCTCTATGGTGGCGGGCGCACCGGCTATCATGCCAATGAAAGCCTGCTCGTGCGCCATATCCTGCACAAATACGTGCCGACCGGCTTTTTCTTCGTCCAGTCCAACAACGATGTGGACGAGGTCATGGACGTGATCATCGCCCGTGGCGAGCATCCGCTCAACGGCGATCCGCAGGACGCGCTGGTCAGCAATAGCCCCTACCCGTCCTTTGCCGGGTTGCAGGCGGCGGTGGTGCCCGAAAGCATGGCTGAATTGCCGCAGGACCGGCTGCGCATCGTCACCGCCTGGGTGGGGGTGCGGCTCGACAAGACGCTCATGGGCTATGAGGGCGACGAGGTGGACCGTATCCTCGACCTTCTGGATCGCGTCCCCGAGGCGGATTGGCACCTGATCGGGGCCGAGAACCCCAAGACCCTTCTGACCAAGCACAAGCGCTTTGCCGACCTGCGCCGTCGCGGGCGGATCGTGGTGCATCCGGTGCTCGACTATGACGAGTTCTATCACATGGCCAGTTCCGCGGCGCTGTTCTTTCAGCCGCCCGGCTTTACCGGCGGCGGTGGCGGGGCGTCGATCGCGCGCAACAACGGTGTGCCGATCATCTGTTTCGAACATTCCGATGTCGCGCCGCTTCAGCCGCAGGAATATGTCTTTCCCGAGGAAAACATCGGACCGGGGATCGAGGCGGCGTTTCGTGTGCTGACCAGTGAGGCAAGTTGCAAGGTGCTGGTTGACGGGCAATGGGCATTGATGGAGGAACGGCGCAGCGAGGCGCCCAAGAAATTCTACGCGGCCATGCAACAGGGCGTGCAGCGGTTCAAGGCCCGGATCAAGGCGGAGCAATCGGCCAGCGCCGTGCCCGCGCCGCGCATCACGTCCGGGCCGTCGGACATGGCGGATGAGTCGGCAGGGTCCGAAACCCCGGCACGGCCCGAAGCCTCGGCACAGCCGGAAACGGCGGCACAGCCCGAAACAGCGGCAAAACCTGAAACGGCGACACAGCCCGAAACCGAGGCCAAGCCGGAAGCCAAGGCCAAGCCCAAGTCGAAGCCCCGCACCGCGCGGCGGGCGCCGCTGCCGGTGGCGGCGGCGAGGAAACGGAACGCAAGCTGATGGCCCGCCCCCAGCGGGGCATCGGTGGTGTCCGCCGTGACCGAGAAAGGACCGCCGCCGGATGCGCCGCTGGTTGTTTGACTTCTATCACCGCCACCTGGCGCGGGGTGCGGCCCATGTTCCCGAATGGCTGCGCGCGGCGGGCGCCGGGCTGCTCTTTGCGCTGACCCGGCATCCCGATTTCGGCTTTTACCATGCCCGCAGCCTGGTGGCGCGTGGTCGGGCCGGGCGGGCGGCGCGGCTTTATGGCCAGGGTGAGCCGGTCGCGGACCCGCTGTTCGACGCGGGACTCGCGCCGGACAGCCTGCCGCCCGCGACCCACGCCGACCCCTTGCCCGCGTCCGGTGTCTTGCAGGCGCAGATCGGCTATCTCGGTCTGCGGCTGGCCTGCGAGATCCGGCAGGACCAAGGCGGGCCCACGCCCGAGCGGCTCGATCTGCGGATCGGTGACACCGTATTGCGCAGCGAAACCCTGGAATTCCGGGGCGGCGCGGCGCGGGTGCGGTTTCGGGTCAGCCGACCGGTTCTCGACCGGTTCCCGCGCGAGGCGGTGCTGTCGGCGCGGCTCGACGATGGCAGGTATCTGCCGGTGCCGGGGGGCGGGACCGGGTGGCGTCTGCGGCTGCCCGGCGGGGATGGCGGGATCGCCGCCGATATCGCGCGGTGCGGACCACTTGAAAAGAAGGGGCAGTTGCGCCCCGACGCCGGGGAGCTGGCGGATCGGCAGGCGGAATACCTGGCGCTTTACACCCAGTTGCGGTCGGTTTTCGAACGGGAGTTCGAGCGCCCGCTGCTGATCCTTTACGGGACGCTTCTGGGGCAGGTCCGCAGTGCCGATTTCATCCCGGGCGATGACGATTTCGACGTGGGATACCCGTCGCGCGCCACCATGCCCCCCGCCGTGCGTGCCGAGGCGATGGGCATCATGGAACGGCTGGCCGAGCTGGGATTTATCGTCGTGCTCAACGAGTTCGGCCGCCCGTTCCGGGTGAGGGCGCCGGATGGTGCCGCCTGGTGT
Source organism: Paracoccaceae bacterium (assembly GCA_011389685.1). Classification (GTDB taxonomy): domain Bacteria; phylum Pseudomonadota; class Alphaproteobacteria; order Rhodobacterales; family Rhodobacteraceae; genus Aquicoccus. Next base: position 7,394 of record JAABTV010000039.1, on the reverse strand, counting down.
CATCTCGACAACCGGCCGATCTTTGCGCCGGGCGACGGGCATGTCTGGCTGCACAAGCATGCCCGGCTACCGCTGCCGCTGTCAGATTTCGAGATCAGTGAGCGCGCATTCCTGCGGGGCACCGAGGTGTTGCGCCCGCAGAATGCCGAGGCGTTTCTCGGGGCCTATTACGGGCCGGGCTGGCGGGTGCCCGACCCCGGCTACAGCAATAGCGGGGCGGCCTTGCCCCGGGCGGTCAGGCGCGGGTTGGCGCAACTCTGCCTGAGCCCGCGGCAGCAGCGGGCGATGATGGCGCGTCATCCCGGCCGGATCGTCGCGGTGCGCTGGCAGCCGCTTTATCCGCTGGCGGGGTATGCGGCGCAGGTCGGGTTCTGAGGGGCCCGCCGCCGCCCGCCTGCCGCCTGTTATAGACGGTCACGGTTTCGCACAGGCAATCGTAGAACCCCTTGGCGGCGGTGTCGCGGATCCAGGCCTTGTGGGCGATCTGTGCCTGCACCACCGCGCACCAGGCGGCGTCGTCATTGAGGATCACCTCGGCCTTGTGGACAAGGGACTTCATGTCGGAATCCGCGAAGATGGTTTCCGCCGGCTGGCGGCCCGAGACATCGCTGTCGCGGGTGGTCAGGATCGGCACCCCGGCTTCGCGCGCCACCGCCGCGCCACCCGAACCGCCGGTAAAGCCCGGCGGATGCACAAACAGCGCGGCCCCGCCCACGAGTTCCGAGAAGCGCTCGAAGGGCAGCACCGAATGGACCACGATCTGTCCGCGCCTGACCCGCTTGCCGATCACCGGAAGGTCGCGGACGAGCGCGGCAGGGTCGGCCGCCCCGATGAAGTGCCAGACCGCGCCGGGCACGGCATCGAGCAAGGAAAACAGGGTTTCGAGCGTGGCCCGGTCCTGCTCGGCCAGGCGCTGGTTCATGCGCAGCCCGGCGATCGCCGAGACGATGATCTTGCCGCTTCGCCTGGTCGGGTCGATGACCGGGGGGGGCGGTTCTTCGCCCGGGTCGATGGTGGGATAGGGTTGCACCCGGACCCGCGCCTGCCCGGGATCGCCGATGATCCGGTGCGGGCCGCGCGCGATCACCATGTCGAGCATGGGATCGACCTCGTTGTTGGACTGGATGTAGAAAAAGGCGGTCGGCAGATGATCGAACAGCGCGTGACGCACCAGCCGGCTTTCGTTGGAGAAGAACCCCCGGTGGCCACCGCCATAGAGCATCACGTCGGGGGCTATCCGCAGAATCCCGCGGCATGTCGCGGCCACCCCTTCGAGCCCGGAACTGTCGAACATGTGGAGATGGAAGCGCTTGCCGAAATGCGGGCCGAGCGCGGCCTGGGCCATCGCCTCGACCCGGGCGGTGCGCCCGGGGTCGAACGCCTGTGACACGATCGGCGTGGTCACCACGAAGCGTTCGCGGGTGACGATCAGGTGGGTGGTGATATCGGGATCCAGCGCGAGCAGGTTGCGGCAGATCGAGAACAGCACCCGGGCATGGGTGTGGACATCCGACACCTTGAGCACGTCAAGGCAGATCGCGATGCGCCGGGGCTTGCCGTCGCGCCACGGTCCGACGCTGAACCCGTCCTCGGCGAGCGCGCGCCGCAACCAGAGCGCGGCGCATTCCAGGATCACCGGATCGTTCTTGAGCACGCGGTGGTCGGGCAGGGATTCCACCACCCGCGCCACCAGTTCCGCGGCCTGCCGGTCGCGCCCCTGCGCATAAAGCTCGATCGCCCGCCGGGCCCGGGCGCGGCGCAGGCCGGCCAGCGCATAGCGGGTCTTGCGCAACGCCTCTTCTTCCGGCGTGTCGGGTTGCGGCGGGGTCAGGACCGGGGGCGCGGCGGCGGGATCGTCGCCGGGCCGCACCAGCGGGCGACTGAGCAATGCGAGATGCTGCCAATGGTCGATCGCCGCTTTCCAGTCGCCGTGCCGCTCGGCGGTCAATGCCTGGTGGCGCAGTTTCAGGTCGGCCAGGCCGGGGCGGCTGGTGATATAGAGCAACCCTTCGAGCACCCGGGTCTTGAGTTCAGGCGGCAGCGCGCGCTTGAGCCGGTTGGGCACAAGCTTGCGATATGTCCTGAGAAGAAAGCGCTCCATATCGGGTTCCGTATCATCCGCCGTTCGATCCGTCTCTCCCGAAAGCGTGCGGCGTGCAACCTTTGGGAGCGCGGTGGGGCCGGGTCAGCTTCGGCTGCCCTCGACCACCCGCAGCGATGGCGGCTCGTCCTGCGACGCGGGCCGCGCCGTCACCCGGCGAAGCCCCAGTTGCGCGGCTTCCGACAGGCAATCGTGGAACCCCTCGACCGAGGTTTCGCGAATCCATTCGGTATGCGCGATCTGGCGTTCCGCGATCTCGGCCCAGCGGTTCCGGTCGGTCAGCAGGGTGACGGCCATATCCGCGAATCCGGCGATGTTGTCGGTCTCGAAGACGGTTTCCGGGGGCTGACGGCCGGACACGTCGGAATGGCTGAAGGTGAGGATCGGAACGGCGCCGCGACGCGCCACCGCCGCCCCGCCCGAGCCGCCGGTGAAGCCTGGAAGATGCAGGAACAGCGCCGCATTGCCCACCAGCGATGTGAATTCCTCCAAGGGCATGACCGTGTGCAGCTTGATCTGCCCGGCCCGGACCCGCTGCGCCAGTTCCTTGTTGGCGCGCTTGACGGCGGCCACGTCCTTGCAACCGACGAAATGCCAGACGGTGCCCGGCACCCGGTCGAGGATCGAAAAGAACCCGTCCTTCTCGGCGCGCGACATCTCGCTCAGCCGCACATCCATGCGCACGCCGGTGATCGCCGAAACGATGGTCTTGCTTGTAGCCTTTGCCGGATCGACCGCCTTTTGCGCCTCGGCCAGGGCCTCGTCCACGATGGTGGGATAGGGCTGCACGCGAATCGCCGCCTCGCCGGGGTCGCCCTCGATCGCATGCGGGCCACGCGCGATGATCATGTCGAACCTGGAATCGACCTCGTTATTGGCCTGGATGTAGAAGAACGCCGTCGGCACCAGATCGAAGAGCGCATGTCGCACCAGCCGGCTTTCGTTGGAAAACAGACCGCGATGCCCACCGCCATAGAGAATGAGGTCGGGGCGCAGATCGAGCAGATGCTTGCAGCTCTCGACCACGCCTTCGAGCCCGGATTCGTAGTGAATGTCGAGGTGGAACCGGCTGCCGTAGAGATCGCCGAGCGCCGCCTTGGCGCGCTCTTCGATCTCGGTGTCGCGCAACGGGTTGAACGAGGGCGAGACGATCGGCGTGGTCACCACGAAGCGTTCATTGGTGATCACGATATGCATATGCAGATCGGGGTCATGGCGCAGCATGTTGCGGCACATGGTAAAGATCACCCGGGAATGGGTGTGCACGTCCGAGACCTTGAGAATGTCGAGACACAGCACCACCCGGCGCAGCCGCCCCGGCCTTTCGGGGCGGACCGGAACAAAGGCGCCATCCTCGTGAAGCGCATCCTGCACATAGAGCTGCGCGACCTTGAGATGGGTCGGATGATATTTCAACAGCCGCTGATCGGGCAGGCTCTCGACGATCCGGGCGGCCAGTTCGCGGAATTCCCGACGCTTGCCCTGGGCATGGCAATCCAGCGCCAGCTCGGCCCGGACATCGCGCAGCGACCGGCGGGCGAAACCCACCTTGCGGGCGCGCTCCTCGGCATTGTCCGCCCTGATCGTGCCGCTCTTGGTCGAAACCGGGTTCATGATCGAAGCATAGAGTTGCCAATGGTCGGCGGCCCGGCGCCAGTCGCCACGGCTTTCGGCGGCCTGGGCCAGCACGGTGAGCGCCGCGGCGTTGTCCTCCCAGAAATCGAAGGCGGGCAGCATGACCTGCTCGGCATCGTTCATCAGGCCGCGTTTCTGCAGGTCGGCGGCACAGCGCAGCGACAGCCGCCAGATCTGGCCACGGGTCGTTTCGATCAACCGGTCCTGGCGGACCTCGTAGAAATCCCACCAAGCGTTCAGCAGGCTTTCGCCATCCGCCGCCACGACCGCCTCTTCGGGGCCATCGGCGCTTTGGCCTTCGGGTGTGTCCAGCATGTCCAGCACCGATTGGAGCACGGCCTTGTAAAAGAGCGGATAAGCGGTCTGATACTCGGGCCAGAGCGACAGGATCGGCTGCAGGGCCGAGAGCGCGATATGCTGACGTCTGGCGCGGTTGCGATGGGCTGCGAGGGCGGAATAGGCCTTGCGCAGGCGGGCCTGGTCGGCCTCGGGCATCTTCGCCACGTCGTTCCAGAATTGCGTCAGCGCCGCGCGCTCCATGCGCAGGGTGCGCGCGCCGGGCGCGGGCTGACCGGCGAAGCGGTCGGAGGTCAGCGCCACCTGCGGCACATCGTCGAAGCGCAAGGCGTCGCCCGGCGAGAAGAACCCCACCTGCCGGCGCATCCGGGTTTCGAGCGCGGCCAGCTTGCCGAACACCTTGGTCGCCGGAATGTCCTTGCCGCGCGACCGGTTGGCGGCCAGCGCCTGCCAGGCCCGGAGCGCAAGCACCAGGTCTTCGCGTTGCTCGGCATGCCAGGCCAGCGATTGCAGGCGCTTGGGTTTGGCGCGCAACCGCCCGATCAGGGTCCGGTGCAACTGGCGTTCGGCCTGTCCGCTGGGATCGGCATGGGTCAGCGCGGTCAGGGTTCCGAACGCGGCACGGCGCAGCCCGGATTTCAGAGAGGAAGCAGTTTTGGCCATTGATCAGATCCTTGGAGCAATCATGGGGCAAAGAATGAGGCAGGTAATCCCGAGAAATGACGGCGTCCCGACCTATACCGGACCGTGCAGTCACAGCATAGCGTGTTGCACATGCGAACTCAAACCGTTGCGATCGGTGTCACCGGCGATCCGACCGCCCCGGTCAGGCGCAGCGGCGGGGCGGTGAGCAGGAAGCGGTTGCGCCCCTCGGCCTCGAGCCATTCGGCAAGGTCGCAGAGCTGCCAGAGCTCGGCCAGCGGCACGCCCAGCTTGAACAGGCAATGCTCGTGCAGTGGCAGGATCGAGCCGCAATAATCGTCGGGCAGCGGGTTGCCCGCCGCCTCGACCGCGATATTGTCCGAGATCAGCGCCGCCGCGCCGCTGTCGGTGATCCATTGAAGAAGCCGCTTGTCATGCCCGTCAAGCACCGCGCAGGCTTTCTTGATCGCCGGGTCGGGATCGCCCGCGCAATCGAGCAGCATCCGGTCGATGCCGGTCCAGAACAGCACCATGTCGCCCGGTTCGACCTCGATCCCGTCGGCCTCCATGATGCGCATCAGGTCGTAATGGCTCACCTCGTGGCGGGTATTGCCGAAATGCTTGTGCAGGTTGATCAGCACCCCCCTGCCCTGCACCCCGTGCGCGGCGAAATTCTCGATCCCCAGCTTGTGGGCGCAGGTGACGTGATCCTCGCTCATGGTGAGGTCTTCGCCGGCGCGGAAACCGTTGTAATAGACCGGGTGTTCGACCCCGTCGCCCATCACGTCGAAATTGGAGCCGCGATGCGCCAGCGCGTCCCATTGGGTGGAGTATTGCGTATAGAGCAGGACCGCGTCATCGGCGGCGATATCGGGGAAACGCGGGTCGAATTCGCGCCAGTTGTAGTTGAAATAGGGCGCGTCATTGCGAATCACCGGGCGCAGCACGGGCGGAAACCGCACCGGCGAGAGCACATTGCCCCCGGGCAGGTCGAGCGGCAGCGACAGGCAGAAGGTGCGGCCCTCGCGCACTTCGGCGATGCCCTTTTTCACCTGCTCCGGCCCGACCAGGTTGAGCCGGCCGAGTTGATCGTCCTCGCCCCAATCGCCCCAGGTCGAGCCTTCGGGCCGGTGTGTCCAGCGTTTGGTTTTCATCCCTCGAATCCTTGTTCCTGTGCGCGGGTCAGAACTGCATCGACCATGGCCCCGCAAGACCCGGTGTAATTGGCCGGATCCAGCAGGCGGTCGATGGTCGTGGTGTCGAATTGTGCCATGACCGTTTCGTTTTCCAGCAGTGCATCGCGCAGATGGCGGCCGGTGTCGATGGCATTGGCCGCCGCCGCCGTCACCACCTCATGCGCGGTGCCGCGGCCGAGTTTCGGGGCCAACCCCGACATCACCGCCTCGGACATGATCAGCCCGCCGCCCGAGTCGAGCGTGCGGCGCATGTTGGCCACATCCACATCCAGCCCTTCGAGCATGGGGCGCGCATGTTTCAACGCGCCCGAGGCCAGCAGGAAGGCCTCGGGGATCACCATCCATTCGACCGGCATGGCCGCGATGCCGCGCTCGTGCTCCTGGATCTGGCTTTCCATCATCTGCGGCACCAACGAGCGCAGCCGGTTGGCGATGGCGATGATCTGCGGGCAGGCGATCGGGTTGCGTTTCTGCGGCATCGCCGAGGATGCCCCCCGCCCCGGCACGTAAGGCTCGCGCAGTTCCGAGACCTCGGAGCGCATGAGCATCGCCACTTCCGTGCCGATCCGGCCCAGCAGCCCGCCGACCAGCCCCAGCCAGAAGATCACCTCGGCCAGGCCATCGCGCCCGGTATGCCAGGTGATGTCGGGGTCGCGCAGGTCGAGTTCTCGCGCCAGCGCCGCGCGCACGGCGAGGCCCTTGTCGCCCAGGGGCGCCAGCGTGCCCACCGCGCCGCCATATTGCACCGCCAGTGCGCGGGCCTTCACCTCGGCCAGCCGCGCGCGGTGGCGCAACGCCTCGTCGAGCCAGCCCGCCACCTTGTAGCCGAAGGTGATCGGCACCGCGTGTTGCTGGAAGGTGCGGCCGGCCTGCGGCGTGTCGCGATGCGCGCGCGCCAGCGCCGCCAGCGCGGCGATCACCGCGTCAAGCTCGGCCTCGATCAGCGCCAGCCCGGCCCGCATCTGCAACACCAGCCCGGTATCGAGCACATCCTGCGTCGTCGCGCCCCAATGGACATAGCGCGCGGCGTGATCGGGGCAGGCGGCGGTGAGTTGCTTGACCAGTGGGACGATGGCGAATCCCACCTTTTCATAGATCGCCTTCATCTCCACCGGGTCGAGATTGTCGAGCACCGCCGCCTCGGTGATCGCCTCGGCCGCCTCGGCGGGGATCACCCCGCAGGAAGCCTCGGCCCGGGCGAGGGCGGCTTCGAAATCGAGCCATGACTGGAAACGTGCGGTGTCGCAGAAGGTGGCGCGCATCTTCTGTGTGCTGAACTGGTCGCGGTAATAGGGGCTGTCATAGAGGGAAGCGTTCATGTTTTGTTGTTTCCTTCTCTCAACTGGCTGAAGATGTCGCGTCGCATGATGGGGTTTTGGTTGGTGTCGCGGACTTCGAGGTAGTTGATGGCTTTTCGGGTTTTGGCGAGGGCGGTTTCGCGGTCGGGACCGGTGACGAGGAAGGCGCCGACGCGGGATCTTGTGGACATGTCGTCGCCGATTTCCATGCCTTGTGTCTTGTAG
>JAABTV010000038.1 GCA_011389685.1 Paracoccaceae bacterium | reverse complement strand
GGCGAAAGAGCTTTACGACCCTAGGGCCTTCATCACTCACGCGGCATGGCTAGATCAGGGTTGCCCCCATTGTCTAAGATTCCCCACTGCTGCCTCCCGTAGGAGTCTGGGCCGTGTCTCAGTCCCAGTGTGGCTGATCATCCTCTAAAACCAGCTATAGATCGTAGGCTTGGTAGGCCATTACCCCACCAACTACCTAATCTAACGCGGGCCGATCCATCACCGAAATTCTTTCCCCCGAAGGGCGTATACGGTATTAAACCCAGTTTCCCGGGACTATTCCGTAGTGAAGGGTACGTTCCCACGCGTTACTCACCCGTCCGCCGCTAGACCCGAAGGTCTCGCTCGACTTGCATGTGTTAAGCCTGCCGCCAGCGTTCGTTCTGAGCCAGGATCAAACTCTCAAGTTGAAAAGCTGTTGCCAGCTTATCCTTGACGTTCGAACCTCTGCACATCTCATCCGGTGGCTAAACCGGATGAAGTCATCTGCCTGATGTGCTTCAGTCTCCATTGGAAACCGAAGTCCATACAAACAGTGAAGCTGACCTCTCCATGATCGGCCGAAGCCTAGGAGAGTCGATATGCAAGAGTTGATCCATCGAACTGAACCAAACCGCCCACATATCTCTTCAGATACTCGCGATTTCAAAGAGCGTGAGACAAAACAAACTGAGATGCGCCCTTTCTTCTTGGCGCGCCCCGCCTGTATTCTCTCGAATTTATCTTGCGTCTCGTTGCGTCTGCGTTTCCGCTTCGGCCCGTCTGGCGCCCCGTTGCCGCGTTGTTCGCTGCGTCGGTGAAGGGGTATTTACGGATTGCTGCCGAGACCCGCAACCCCTTTTTTTCGGAAACGTCATCTTTTTTTCACGAAGCTGGATTTATGCTTAAAAACAATGGCTTAATTCCCGATTTTTTTGGCGGCGCCCGGACACGCAGCGATTTCGTTTCCACCCCGACATCCGCCCCGCTACCAGATATTGGGTTATCCACAGGCTTATCCCCAAGACTCGCCCGAGTCACTCGGCTGAATCGCGCGATTCACCCCCGACTCGGTGCCGATTCACCCGCACCGAGTCGGCCTCTCGCCCCGATTCAACTCGAAACCCCGAGTCACCTCGGCACGGTATCCGTCCGAAACCGGGATTCGCTTGGGTTTCTGCGCACCCGACTCGCACGCAGGCCGAGCAGCGCCAGAATCGCACCCAGGTAAACCAGCGGCTCCGCCGTCCATGTCTTGCCGATCATCACGAAATGCACCCCTCCCAGCACCGCAGCCGGGTAGACCAGCCGATGCAGCCGCCGCCACGCCGCCGCCCCCATGCGCCGCACCGACCCCTTGTTCGATGTCACCGCCAGCGGCACCAGAAGCACAAACCCCGCCATGCCCACCGTGATATAGGGCCGCTTCACGATATCCGCCCAGATCTCGGACCAAAGCCCGATATCCAGCACCAGCCACACCGAAAGATGCACACTTATATAAAGAAACGCGGTCAGCCCCAGCGCCCGGCGAAACCGCATCAGGTTGACCCCCGCAAGACGCAAGAGCGGCGTCACCGCCAGCCCCGCGATGATCAGCCTCAGCCCCATCTCCCCCAGCGCCCGTTCAAGCGCATTGATCGGCTCGGGCCCCAGCCCCCCGGTCTGCCCCTGCCAGAACAGCCAGGCAATGTGCAGAAATCCGGCGACATATATAACAGAGGGCGGAACCCGCCGCGCCGCCCGGTTGATCGCCCCGGCGGCCCTCGTCAATAGAACCGCTCCAGGTCCATCCCCTCATAAAGCGCGGCCACCTCGTCCTCGTAGCCGTTGAACATCAGCGTCGGTTGCTTGGGCGAGAACAAACCGCCCCCAACAACCCTTTCGCGCGCCTGGCTCCAGCGCGGATGATCCACGTTCGGATTCACATTGGCATAGAACCCGTATTCATTCGGCTGAAGCATGTTCCACGTGGTTTCCGGCTCGCTATCGGTCAGGGTGATCCTGACCACCGACTTGATCGACTTGAACCCGTATTTCCACGGCACCACCAACCGGATCGGCGCGCCGTTCTGATTGGGCAGCGGCTTGCCATAAAGCCCCGTCGCCATGATCGTCAGCGGATGCCTCGCCTCGTCAAGGCGCAGCCCCTCGCGATAGGGCCAGTCGATCCCGCCGCGCTGGCGCTGCGCACGCATTTCTTCCGGTCGGTAAAGCGTCTCGAAAGCCACGTATTTCGCCCCGGGCTTCACGCCCACCCAGTTCAGCAGATCGGCCAGCTCGAATCCCTGCCACGGCACCACCATCGACCACGCCTCGACACAGCGCAGCCGATAGATGCGCTCCTCGACGGTCATCCGCGCCATGATGTCCGCGAGATCATACCGCCCCGGCCGCTCGACCATCCCGTCGATCTCGACGCTCCAGGGTTCGGTGGTCAACTCCCCGGCGTGCGTTTTCGGATCGCCCTTGTCGAAACCGAACTCATAGAAGTTGTTGTATGAGGTGATGTCCTCGTAACTGTTGGGCTCAAGCTCCTCGCCGGTCGCGGCACCCCCGCGCCCCGGCAGCCCGGCAAGGCCAAGCCCCACCCCGGCCACCGCACCCGCCATGATTCGGCGGCGATCCATCCAGACCGCCTCGGGCGTCACATCCTCCCGGCTCAGGTCGTTCTTCCAGCGATGGGCCATGTCACCTCCGTCTCTGATCATTCTCCACCAATGCAGCCGCGCGCCCGGACCCGGCCAAATGACAGCGGTTCACGAAAGCGTAGGCGCCGCCGCAAGACACACCCTCATCTCCCCAATGCGCCGCCTTCTCCGTCATGCGGGGGAAACAATTTGCTCAACGGCACCGAATGGCCATCGGCCTGCACGATCCGCACATGCCGCCGCCGCATTTGCCGCGGCGCCGCGACCCCCACCGAATGGGCGATGGTTTCAACCTCGCTGAGGATCCCGCGCGCATATTGCGCAACACGCTGGTCCTTTTCCTCGACCACCAGCCCGCGTTGCAGGCGCGGATCATGCGTGGTGATCCCGGTGGGACAGGTGTTGCGGTTGCATTTCAACGCCTGGATACAGCCCAGCGAAAACATGAACCCCCGCGCCGAGGTGACGAAATCCGCCCCCGCGCAGATCGCCCATGCGACATCGCCGGGCACCATCAGTTTCGCACTCGCGATGATCCTGATCCGCTCCTTGAAACCATGCCGGTCCCGCAGGTCCACCATCCGCGGCAGCGCCTCGCGGATCGACATGCCGACCAGGTCCATCAACGGCATCGGTGACGCGCCCGTTCCGCCCTCGCCCCCGTCCACGGTGATGAAATCGGGCGCATGTTCGACCCCACGCCGCAGCACCTCTTCGAAAAACTCCTCCCACGGATCGCTTGACCCGAGAACCGTCTTGAACCCGACCGGCTTGCCCGTCACCTCACGGACATGGCCAATGAGGTCGAGCAGATCGCCCCAATCGTCGATCCCGGCATGCCGGTTGGGCGAGATCGAGGGTTTGCCCATCTCGATCCCGCGAATCGCCGCGATCTCTGCGCTCACCTTCTCACTGGGCAGAATGCCGCCCTTGCCCGGCTTGGCCCCCTGCGCCAGCTTTATCTCGAACATCCGCACACATGGGTTTTCCGCCACCGCGCGCAGCTTGTCATCGTCCAGATTGCCATGCGCATCGCGCACCCCGTAATTCGCCGTTCCGATCTGGAAAACGATGTCGCACCCACCCTCAAGATGATAGGGCGACAACCCACCTTCGCCCGTGTTCATCCAGATCCCGGCCCGTGCCGCCCCGCGCGACAGGGCCCGCACCGCCGGTTGCGACAAGGCGCCGAAACTCATGCCGGAAATATTGAAGATCGACGGTGCACGATAGGGCAACGCCGCATGTGGCCCGATCACCATGGCCCGGGTCTCGGCATATTGCTTGATCAGCGGCGGAAAGGCCGCATTCACGAAAATCGGTGTGCCCGGAACCGAAAGATTGCGGGTCGAGCCGAATGCGATCGTGTTGCCGGCATTCTCCGAGGCCCGCTCGACCCAGTCACGCTGCGCCCGGTTGAACGGCAATTCTTCGCGATCCATGGCAAAGAAATACTGCCGGAAGAACTCGCCCAACGTGGTGAACATCCCCCGAAACCGCCCGATCACCGGATAATTCCGCCGGATCGCGTCACTCGTCTGCATCCGGTCGGTCACGAAAAGCACCACGGCCACCCCCGCCGCCAACCCGATCACCACCACGAAAGCCATCGCCAGAACATTCAGGGCATTGACCGCAAAATCCATTTCATATTCTCTCATATTGATTTGTATCATATGCCGCTGCGCGGCTTCGCGTTACTCTGGGGTGGTTCCCATGGCGGGGCAACCCTGCCCCCCATCACACTCCAGGGAGGAAATGATGAAGAAATTTCTCGCCGCCGCGGCCACCGCCGCATGCCTCGCCACCCCGGCCTTCGCCGCCGACGGTGTCGTCACCTATGAAACCGACGACAGCTTCGACGACGTGGTGTTCGGCCTCGAAAACGCCATCATCGATGCGGGCCTCGTCATCGACGCGGTCAGCCATGTGGGCGACATGCTCGAACGCACCAAGGATGATGTCGGCTCGACCGTCACGATCTTCGAAAAGGCCGATGTCTATTCCTTCTGCTCGGCCGCCGTATCGCGCAAGGTGATGGAGATCGATCCGATGAACCTCGTCTTCTGCCCCTATGGCATCTTCGTGGCCCAACAACCCGACCAACAGGTCATGATCGGCTACCGCGAATTCCCCGCGGGCCCGATGCAGGAGGTTCAGGAAATGCTCGACGATATTACCCGCGCCGCCATCGGCCTCGACTGACCCTGCCCGCATTCAAGCGACGGCCGGGCGCAGCCTCTCCGGTGCGCCCGGCTGATCTTCATGTGACCTTTCCTTTTGCCGGCCCGCCACCTATCTCTGAGGTGACACGCAATCAACGGAGAACCCGCATGTTCAAAGGTCTCGGCTCCATGGGCGACATGGCGAAAATGATGAAAGCCGCGCAGGAAATGAAAACCCGCATGGAGGACCTGCAAGAGGAAATGCACCGCATGACCGTCACCGGCGAATCCGGCGCCGGCCTGGTCAAGGCCACCTGCACCGCCAAGGGCGAACTCAAGACCCTCGACATCGACCCCTCGATCTTCGCGCCCTCCGAAAAGGAAGTGGTCGAAGACCTGATCCTTGCCGCCATCAAGGACGCCCAGCAAAAGGCCTCCGACAAGGCGCAAGAGGAAATGTCGAAGATCACCCAGGAGCTCGGGCTGCCCGCCGACATGAAACTGCCCTTCTGATCTTCATCTTGCCCCAAATACTCCGGGGGTGCGGGGGCTGGCCCCCGCTCCCGCCCTCACCACAGGCACAGCGCCCGCCCCATGAGCTCAACCCGCGACATCGACGCCCTGATCGAGATGATGGCCAAACTGCCCGGCCTCGGCCCGCGCTCGGCGCGCCGCGCCGTGCTGCACCTCATCCGCAAACGCGCGCTCCTGCTCTCGCCGCTGGCCGATCTCATGCAGGAGGTCGCCGCGACCGCCCGCGAATGCGTCAATTGCGGCAATATCGGCACCTCGGATATCTGCGACATCTGCGCCTCGGAGAAACGCACCAATGGCGAGCTTTGCGTGGTCGAGGACGTGGCCGATCTCTGGGCGATGGAACGCGCCGGCGGGTTCAAGGGGCGCTACCACGTGCTGGGCGGCACGCTCTCGGCGCTCGATGCCGTCGGCCCCGAGGATCTGCGCATTCCCAGACTGATCGACCGCGTAACGTCCGAGGGCATCACGGAGGTGATCCTCGCCCTCAACGCCACTGTCGATGGCCAGACCACCGCCCATTACATCGCCGATCAACTCGAAACCCGGGTGCGGCTCACCTCGCTGGCCCAGGGCGTGCCGATCGGGGGCGAGCTCGACTATCTCGATGACGGCACGATTTCCGCCGCTCTCAAGGCGCGCAAGGACATCTGACCCACCAGCCCCGACCACCCATGAAAAAGCCCCGGCGCCGCTTGCGGCAACCGGGGCTTCAGGCCGATCCGTGGCAGGGATCAGCCAAGCCGGAGCAGGCGGCTTTCATGCGCGCGCAGACACATCCGCGCGGTATCGCCGAAATTCCCCGTCGAACTGCGCAGCTCGGGAAAGATCGTGAACAACTCCTCGCGCGCCGCCGCGTCGACCGCCTCCAGCCCGATATCGCCGGGAAAGAAACTCTCGCTCGGGGCGCCCTCGGCATAGACGATCTCGTGCCGGTCAAAGAGGATATGCACATAGGTCACCTCGCCCCCAGTCACGCGGCGCACCGATCCGCCATTGACCAGGTGCTTGGCACTCGCCAGAACCTCGCTTTCGCCGAACATCAGGTTGGCATCGGGCCCCTGGATCAGCATCCGGTGCTGCGGCGACACCAGAAGCGCCCGCTCATTGGCCACGACCCCGGCCTCGAACCGGACCGGCGCAAGACTGCCACGCGCCGGCACCGTGCGGCACCCGACCCAGCGCAGCGGCTGAAACTCGTGATCGCGGGTCAGCACCCGCTCGCCGGGTTGCAGGTCCTGCACCTCGCGCAACCCCCGCGCCGTGGCAATCCTTGTGCCCGCGGTGAAACAGATGATGAGATTCTCGATCTCGCTGAAATCGACATGCGTGCCATCCGCCAGAACCGCATTCCCGCTCAGCCCCCCACCCGGGCCGGGATCGGCATTGGTCAGGGTGACGTCATCCCAATGAGTCAGCCCCTGGAAATCGAGCGTGTCGCCATCGGTTTCGTCCCCCTCGCCGCCGACAATGCTGATGGTTGCCGCGCCCGGCTCTCCCGAATCACTGACGCGGAACAGGTCGTTCCCGTCTCCACCTTCGGCCACGTCCCCCTCGGCCACCGCGAGCGTGTCATTCCCCGCACCGCCAGCAAGCGAATCGGCCCCCTCGCCACCGCTCAGCAGGTCATCACCATCGCCTCCGAACAGCCTGTCGTCGCCCGTCTCGCCGAACAGATGATCGTGGCCCGCCTGGCCGAACAGGTCGTCATTGTCGCCCCCGCCAAAGACCGTGTCATCGCCCAGCCCGGCGAACACGCTGTCATGCCCCGCACCCGCCTCGATCACATCATCGTTCGACCCGTTGGCGGCATCGTTCGCGTCCACCCGGTCACCCTCGGGATCGCCCGCATAATCCGCGTCGATCCGCTCATCCCCCGGTGTGCCCTCGACCACATGGTCGGGCGACACCAACGGAATGCCCATCGCGCTCAGCGCCGCCGGATCACCCACATCCACCGGCGCAATCCCGACCAGCGTGACCACTTCACCCGCCGGAAAGCTCAGAACCGCATTGCCCAGCCCGTCATCGCCGACCACCACGTCATTGGCGGTGACCGGATCGCCCGCCGCGTTGTGCAACCCCGACACATCGAACCGGTCCTGCCCGGAATAACTGCCGTCGCCATTGTCGACCGGCCCCTCAAACCCCGAGAGCGTGTCCAGCCCCGACCCGTCTGCCAGCACGACCAGATCCACATCGCCATCCAGGGCCCCAAGGTCGATCCGGTCATCGCCGGCCCCGCCGGTAACGGTATCGGCCCCGCTCGACGTCAGGATCGAATCGTCGCCCGCGCCGCCCTCCACCGAATCATCGTCGAACCCGGAAAAGATCGTGTCGTCGCCATCGCCGCCCAGGATCGTGTCATCGCCGTAATTGCCGATGATCTTCTCCGCCCCGTCCGAACCGACAACGCTGTCATTACCGGTGCCCATCTGGAATTCCTCGATCTCGAAGAATTGCGTGGTCGCAACCCCGTCGCTGAGCGTGCCCTCTTCTGGCGCGGCAAAATCGATCGTGATGTCATCCGACACGGCCGAGAAGTTGATCCGGTCGCCCAGCGTCTCGCCGGTCTCGCCGCCATGGATGACGTCGTTCTGGATCGCCCCGTCGAGGAATATCTCGTCATCGCCCGACCCGCCATAGACCGTATCATCGCCCGCGCCTGCGTCGATCTCGTCATCGCCATCCCCGGCCATGACCAGATCGTCGTTCGACCCGTCCGCGCCGTCCCCCGCGTCAATCCGATCACCCTCCGGGTCGCCCTCGTAAGCAAGGTTGATCAAGTCGTCACCCGCCGTGCCCTCGACGACATGATCCAGACCCCCACCGGGAATGCCCATCGCGGTCAGTTGCGCCGCACTGCCGACCGCCGAAACCGGCACACCCGTCAGGGTCAGGCTTTCGCCGAAATTGGGGAATTGCAGCACCGCGTCGCCGCTGCCGTCGCCATTGCTGTCGGTGACGGTGACATTGGCCACGGTGACCGGGTTGCCGGCACCATCGCTCATGCCGGACACATCCAGCATGTCGACACCGCTATAGGTGCCGTCGCCATTGTCGACCGGCGCCGCAAACCCCTCCACCCGGTCCGCCCCGCCGAGATCGGCCAGGATCAGAGTGTCGCGCCCACCGCCCAGCACGATATTCTCGATCCCGTCGAACGCGGCGGTCGAGGTGCCATCGCTGAATGTCCCGATCCCGGGGTTCACATGGCCCAGGTCGATCTTGAGGTCGCTGGTCACCCGGCTCAGGTCAAGCGTGTCGCCCTTGACCTCAGCCTCGTTCTCGGCGTCGATCGTGTCATTGCCGAAATTGTCCTCGATGACGAAAAGATCTTCATTGTATCCACCCCAAAGGAAATCGTCGCCTTCTCCGCCCCAGATCTCGTCATCGTCATAGGAGCCGCGAATCCAGTCATCGCCGTCGCCGCCAAGGATCGTGTCCGCGCCCTCGTTGCCCTCAAGGTGATCGGCCCCATCGCCGCCTTCAATCCAGTCATCGCCCAGCTCGCCAAACAGCGAATCGTCGCCATCCCCGCCGAACAGCGTGTCACCGCCCGCGTTGCCGAAAACACTGTCATCCCCGGCCCCGCCCTGAACCACGTCATCGCCCGCCCCGGCGCGCACCGTGTCATGGCCCGCGCCCGCGTCGATCACGTCATCCTCGGACCCGTCGGCGGCATCGCCCGCATCGACCATGTCGCCATCGGGGTCGCCGGTATAGCCCGCGTCGATCAGATCGCCATTCGCCGTGCCCTCGACCACGTGATCCAGCGGCAGCGTCGCCACCGTGTTGAGCGTCATGAAACCGATATCGGCATTGCCCGCACTGTCCACCACGCCATAGGTGAAACTCTGGCTGCCCGTCGTGCCGGTACTCTTCACCGTGACCGCCTGATCGGGGTTGAGCGTGACCTGCTCACCCGTGGGCAGGGATACGGTCTCGCCAACGGCCAACTCCTCGTTGTTGATATGGGTGATGGTGAGGTCGGGATCGCCGTGTTCGCTGATATCATTGGCCAGGATGTCATAGGTGCGGGTCGTGTCGGGCAGGATGCTCACCTCGTCATCCTGCGCGATCATCACCGTCTGGACCGAGTCGCCCATGATCAGGACATTGGAATCATAGGCCGCGTCGCCCCCGTCGGCGAGACCGATCCTGATGTCGTTCTCCTCGCCCCGGTTGACCGGCGCCTTGAGCGTCAGCGCAACCGTGAACCCGTCCATCTCGGTGTTGTAGAGGTCATCCGCCTCGGGGTTGTCGACATAGAGGTTCGGCGTCTGCACGTCATTGATCGTGTCGCTCGACACGTTGCCCGACCCCACCGAAAGATCGAGCTTGCTGCCATTGACCCAAACCCCGAAGGCATCGTTGACCCCGCCATCCACATGTTCGAGGTATTCCTCAGACGAAAAGACGAAACTCATCGTCAGGAAATCACCCTCGGGAATGAACACGGCCTCCATGATCACCGCGTCAAAGGTGCCCGTCCCGGACACCGCGTCCATGTCGCCATCCCCGTCGATCCCGCCGCCCGTGTCGGTGCCGGTCCCGTCCGAGACGTTGGGATCGCCCGACTCCTGCGTGACATCACCGGCCTTGCCGGTCGACAGGATCACGCCGCGATCGCTGGGGGAAATACCGTCCAGCGTGCCCAGCGCGCCGGAATAGATGCCCGACTGCACCGCATCGCCCGCCAGAGAGGACGAGATCAGCGTCACACCCTCGCCGAAAATCTCGTTGAAGAGATCGTCCGCCGATCCGCCGGTGTCGATCGAAAGCTGCGATGCCGTTGCCATGACTCGTTGATCCGTCCATCCTGAAGCCCGAACACTGCACCGACCGCCCGCATGACGGGCGCCCGGCCTGTTTCAGCCTTGGACAAGAACAGACGGAGCGGGCCATAGTTTGACCCCGGCATGGCCAAATTGTCCGCGTCCTTCGCGATTATGACCAATTCCGACCCGATCCCGCCACAATCGCGGGGGCTTTCGCCTCACCCGCGCTGGCCAAGCCCGCGCGACAGCAGGATCGACAGCGCGAACAGGATCGCGGCGACGCAAACGATGGTCGGCCCGGCCTGCGTATCGAGCCGCCAGGCCACCGCCAGCCCGCCCAGCGCGGACCCCACGCCCAGCGCCACCGCCAGCACCGCCATCCCCTCGGGGGTGCGCGCAAAGGGGCGTGCCGCCGCCGCCGGAATGATCAGAAGCGCGGTGATCAACAACGCCCCCACCGCCTTGATCGCCACCGCGACCACCACCGCCAGCCCGAGGATCAGGATGCGCTCCTCGCGCGCCGGGCTCAGCCCCCCGGCAATCGCGAGTTCGGGGTTGAGCGTCGCGGTCAAAAGCGCCTGCCAGCGCCACAAGAGCCCCGCCGCCACCAGAGCCGCCCCCGCCCATATCACCACCAGGTCACTTCGCGACACAGCCAGGATATCGCCGAAAAGATAGGCTTCGATATCGACCTGCGCCCCGGGCAAGAGCTCGACCGCGACCAGACCGAAGGCCAGTGCCGCATGCGCCATCACCCCAAGGCTCGTATCCATCGCATGGCCGCGCCCCGACAGGGCCGACACCGACAGCGCCATCGCCAGCGCGACCACCATGACCCCGGCAAAGATCGAGATCTCGAATCCCAGCGCCAGCGCAACGCCCAGAAGCGCCGCATGCGCGGTGGCATCGCCGAAATAGGCCATCCGCCGCCACACCACGAAGCAGCCCAGCAAGGCGGCGGCAATCGCCACCCCCACGGCACCCAGAGCTGCCCGCATCAGGAAATCGTCAAGCATCACACGGACTCCCGGTCAGCGGTATCATGGTCGTGGTCGTGATGACCGTGGTCGTGATCATGATCATGCCGATAAAGCGCCAGCGCCCCATGCGTGCCGGTGCCGAACAGCGCCCGGTATTCGGGGGCCGAGCGCACCACCGCCGGCGTGCCCTGGCAACAGATATGCCCGTTGAGACAGATCACCCTGTCGCTCGCGCTCATCACCACGTGCAACTCGTGGCTAACCATCACCACGGCGCAACCCAGATCGCTGCGCAGCCCCTCGATCATGCGATAGAAATCCGCTGATCCCGGCTGATCCAGCCCCTGCGTCGGCTCGTCCAGCATCAGGATCTCGGGCGCGTTCAGAATGGCCCGGGCCAGCAGCACCCGCTGCAACTGCCCGCCCGACAGGCCACGCAACTGCCGCCCGACCAAGTGCGCCACACCGACCCGCTCCAGCGCCGCCTCGGCGGCATCGCGCGGCGCCCGGCGTGGCAGGTCCATGAAACGCCGCACCGTCATCGGCAGGGTCGTCTCGATGCTCAGTCGCTGCGGCACATAGCCGATCCTGAGCCCCGGCTTGCGCCGCACCGTGCCGCGCGATGGCGCCACCGCCCCCATCAGGGCGCGCAACAGGGTCGACTTGCCCGACCCGTTCGGCCCGACGATGGTGACGATCTCGCCCGGTTCGACGGCGAAATCCACATCGCTCAGAACGTCCGAGTCACCATAGGAAACCGAAAGGTCCTCGGCCGCAATCAGGCTCATGCCGCCTCCGTGCGCTGACAGTCCGGGCACAGGCCCTCGGCCTCGATCATCATGCGCTCGACCCGGAATCCATCCGGCCCGACATCGCCGATCATCGGCACCGGCAGGTCGGCCTCGCCCACCTTGTGACACTTGCGACAGATCAGGAAAACCGCCTCGTGGGATTGGCCCGGATGGTTGCATGCGACAAAGGCGTTGAGCTTCTCGATCCGGTGCGCGAACCCGTTCTCGACAAGGAATGAAAGCGCACGATAGGCGACCGGCGGCTTGTCGCCCAGCCCCTCGGCGGCGAGCCGCGCCAACACGTCATAGGCGCCCATCGCCACATGACTTTCCAGCAGGATTTCCAGCACCCGGCGCCGCACCGGGGTCATCCGCAGCCCCTCTTGCGCACAAACCGTTTCGGCCTGCGCAAGGGCGCTGGCCTGACAGGCGTCATGATCATGCGCCACGAGTCCCACGGGGGGCTTTTCCTGAAGTTCGGGGTTTTTCATATTGTTTTGTTATACTATTACATTTAGACTGTCCAGCAAATCCACCTTTCAACAAGCGAGTCTCCGAATGCTTCGATATCTTGTCCCGCTGCTTCTGACCACCCTCCCCGCCGCAACCCTGCCCGCCCGGGCCGACGCCCCGAACGTCGCTACCGATCTGGCCGCGGTGCAGTCGCTGATCGCACAGGTCGCGGGCGATCAGGCCGAGATCGGCTTTTTCATGCGCCCGGACGCCTCGCCCCACGGCTATGCCATGCGCCCGTCCGAAGCGCAGCTCCTGCAAGACGCCGACATCGTGATCTGGATGGGTCCCGCTCTCTCGCCCGGCATGACCGACAGCATCGCGACCCTGGCCCCGAATGCCGTCTCGCTGTCCCTGCTCGACGTTCCCGGCAGCGTCAAGCACGCCCGCCGCGAACGCGCCGTGTTCGTCGATTCGCATGACGATCATGATCACGACGACGATCATGGACATGACCACGCCGATGACGATCACAAGCATGACGACGATCCAGACCACGACCATGCCCATGACGATCACGGGCATGGCGACGACAACGGGCACGCCGACGACGATCATGCCCACGACCACGGCGACACCGATCCCCATGCCTGGCTCGACCCGCAAAATGCCAAGGTCTGGCTTGGCGTGATCGCCGAAACCCTCGCCGCGGCCAATCCCGATGCCGCCGACCTCTACCGCGCCAACGCCGCACAGGCCCGCGCCCGGATCGACAGCCTGCAAACCGACATCGCCGCGCAGCTCGCACCGGTGCAGGGCCGGAATTTCGTCGTCTTCCACGACGCCTATCAGTATTTCGAAACCCGTTTCCGGCTGAACTCGGTCGCCGCGATCTCGCCCTCGGATGCCTCCTCCCCGGGGCCGCGCCGTCTCTCCGAGCTTCAACAGGCACTGGGCGAACATGATGTGGTCTGCGTCTTCTCCGAGCCGCAATTCGACCCCGGCCTCATCACCACGCTGACCGAGGGCACATCGGTGCGCAGCGCCGTGATCGACCCGCTGGGCCGCGACATCGAACCGGGATCGGCTTTCTATGCCGCGCTTCTCACCGATCTGGCCGACACCATGGCCGGCTGCCTCAGCGGATCAGAATGACCCGCAGATCGTTCACATTGGTCCCGGTGGGGCCGGTGACGTAAAGATCGCCCGCGGCGGCAAAGGCGCTCCACGCATCGTCGCGCGCCAGTGCCGCCGCGGGGTCCACCCCCGCCGCCCGCATCCGCGCGGCGCTGCCACCATCGGCAAAGGCCCCGGCATTGTCCTCGCTGCCATCCACACCGTCGGTATCGGCGGCCATGGCGGTAATGCCCTCCAGCCCCTCGATCCCCAGCGCGAGGCTGAGCAGGAACGCACTGTTGCGCCCGCCACGCCCACCGTCACCGCGCAGCGTCACCGTGGTCTCCCCACCCGAGAGAATCGCCACCGGCCGCTCGAAAGGCCGGTCGCGCAACACCACCTCGCGCGCAATCGCCGCGTGAACCTTCGCCACCTCCCGCGCCTCGCCCTCGATCGCGTCCGACAGGATCACCGGCATGAACCCCGCCGCCCGCGCCACCTCGCCCGCCGCTTCCAGCGACTTCGCCGCGCTCGCGATCACATGCACCTCGTCACCCGCGAACCCCGGATCATCCGGGCGCGGCGGCCCCACGGCCTGTTCCAGCACCGCCCTGATCCGGTCCGGCAACGCGATCCCGAACGCCTCCACCGCCGCCAGCGCCGCCGCGCGCCCGCCTTCGCCGGGAACCGTCGGCCCGCTCGCGACCTGCGCCGGGTCATCGCCCGGCACATCCGACACGATCAGACTCACCACAGGCGCCGGGTGCGCCGCCTGCGCCAGCCGCCCGCCCTTCACCCGGCTCAACATCCGGCGCAGCGCATTCATCGCCCCGATCGGCGCCCCGCTGGCCAGCAGCACCTCGTTGAGCGCAACCTCGTCCTCCAGACACAACCCCTCGACCGGCGCAGCCAGCAAGGCCGATCCACCCCCGGTGATCAGCGCAATCACCAGATCCTCCTCCCTCAACCCGTCGACCGCCGCGAACAGCGCCTCGCTCGCCGCCAAGCCGGCCGCATCCGGCACCGGATGCGCCGCCTCCAGCACGCGGATGCCCCGCGTCTGTGCCCCGAACCCGTAGCGGGTGACAACCACGCCCTCCAACGGCCCGTCCCACAGCTCTTCCAGCGCCGCCGCCATCTGCGCGGCGCCCTTGCCCGCGCCCACGACCACGACCCGCCCGCGCGGTGGCGCGGGCAGGAACGGGCGCATCGCCGCCCCCGGCTCGGCGGCCGAAACCGCGGCCTCGAACATCTCTTGCAATAGCTTGCGATCCTGATCGCGCATGGGCATCCTCCAAGCGCTCAGCTTCGTCCGGCCAATCGCGAAAGGCCAGCCTGAATTCACCGCCGCGCCTCGCAAGCGCGACGGCGTAAGTCAGCAAGTTAGTAAGTCAGCAAGTTAGTAAGTCAGCAAGTCAGATCGTCATGCGTGCGTCTCGATCACGTCCCGTCGGATGAGACCACTGCGATGAACGCCAGCGCCGACGCCACACCGACCGCCACTCCGGCGGTCTGGGTGCCCAGGCCGGTGCCTCCGGCGTTCGCCGAAACACAACGGCGCACCAGCTGCCCCGCCACCGTTTCGACGGGGGCGCGGCAATGATAGGTCCGCCCATTGCTGCCCACCACCACCACGGGATAGGCGCTCGATCCGCTCTGACCGACCACGGTCGTGGCCGTGACCTGCTGAGCCATGGCGACCTGGGTCATCGCGCAAAGCCCGAAAGCCGAAGCCAGCAAAGGTTTGAAGAAAGTCATGTCACATACTCCTGATATTCGTTAAGATTGCGCAAGCTACCACAACGTTGAACCATAAGGTGAACAAACCGCCCGCCGCCCCCGGATCAGCAGTTTCCCGCCACTATCCAGCGGAGTCGGCGGTTTCTTTCAGCGGACTCTCGCCGCCCGAGTTTTTTGAAGCCCGGTAACCGCACGCTCCCCCGTCACGGTTTGGACCTATCGATTTGCGCCCCTGGCCCTATCGATTCACATGTGAATGCGGCTGTGATATGAATGGACCCGATTATCACGGCGCGCCCGATTTCCCGGGCTGCGCCCTTCTGCCCGGAGACACATCATGGACGGAACCCTCAGCAAGAACGATATTTCCCACGTCGTGGACGCCGACCGCGCCCATGTGTGGCACCACCTGATCCAGCACAAACCCTTCGAGTCCGGCGAACCGCGCGTCATCATCGAAGGCCGTGGCATGCGCGTCTGGGACCAGAACGGCAAGGAATTCCTCGACGCCGTTTCGGGCGGGGTCTGGACGGTCAACGTGGGCTATGGCCGCGAATCCATCGCCAACGCCGTGCGCGACCAGCTGATCAAGCTCAACTATTTCGCGGGCTCTGCCGGATCGGTCCCCGGCGCGCTCTTCTCCGAGAAACTGATCTCGAAAATGCCGGGCATGACCCGGGTCTACTACACCAACTCCGGCTCCGAGGCGAACGAGAAGGCGTTCAAGATGATCCGCCAGATCGCCCATAAACGCCATGGCGGCAAGAAGACCAAGATCCTCTACCGCGACCGCGACTACCACGGCGGAACCATCGGCACGATGTCGGCGGGCGGTCAGGACGAACGCAATATCCAGTATGGGCCCTTCGTGCCCGATTTCGTCCGCGTGCCGCATTGCATGGAATACCGCGCGCAACAGGGCTGGAACCCCGAATCCGAAAGCTATGGCGAATGGGCCGCGAACCAGATCGAAGAGGTGATCCTGCGCGAAGGCCCCGACACGGTGGGCGGGCTCTGCCTCGAACCGGTGACCGCCGGCGGTGGTGTCATCACGCCGCCCGAAGGCTACTGGCCCCGCGTGCAGGAGATCTGCCGCAAGTATGACATCCTCCTGCATATCGACGAGGTGGTCTGCGGCGTCGGGCGCACCGGCACCCACTGGTTCGGCTATCAGCATTACGGGATCGAACCCGATTTCGTGACCATGGCCAAGGGCGTGGCCTCGGGCTATGCCGCCATCGCCTGCTGCGTCACCACCGAGCGGGTGTTTGAGATGTTCAAGGACGATGCCGACGACCCGATGAACTATTTCCGCGACATCTCGACCTTCGGCGGATGCACCGCAGGGCCGGCGGCCGCACTCGAAAACATGCGCATCATCGAAGATGAAGGCCTGCTCGAAAACACCACCGCGATGGGCGAGCGGATGATGGGCAACCTCGAGACGCTGATGGAGAAACACCGCGTGGTGGGCGACGTGCGCGGCAAGGGTCTGTTCCTCGGCGCCGAACTGGTGGCCGACCGCGCCACCAAGGAACCGGTGAGCGAGAAACAGGTGGGCCAGGTCCTGGCCGAATGCGGCGCGCAGGGCGTGATCATCGGCTCCACCAACCGGTCGGTGCGCGGGTTCAACAACACGCTTTATTTCTCGCCCGCGCTGATCGCCACGCCGGACGATATCGACCAGATCACCGATGCCGTGGACACCGCACTGACCCGCGTTTTCGGCTGACCCAGGGCGAATGGCGCCGCGTCATGCGCGGCGCCGTTCACTTTGACGATGCGCACCGCGCCGTGCGCCATGCGCGCAATAATGACAGGTGCCCGATGCATCCCAACCCGGTGTTCCACCCCGACAACCACGACGAATCCCTCGCCTTTGCGCGCGAAGCGGGGTTCGGCGTTCTGGCCGTAGCCGACGGGCAGGCGGCGCCGATGCTGGCGCATGTGCCGTTTCTCATCGCCGGGGACGGCGCCACGGCCGAGCTTCACCTGATGCGCTCGAATCCGATCGCGCGGGCCTGCGACGCGCCGCTGGCGGCGCGGATCGCGGTGCAGGGGCCGCATTCCTATGTCTCGCCCGACTGGTATGGCATCGACGATCAGGTGCCGACATGGAATTACCTCGCGATCCATCTGACCGGCCGGCTTGAACCGCTTCCCGATCCCGATCTGCCCGGAATTCTCGACCGGCTTTCGGCGCATTTCGAATCCCGCCTCGCGCCCAAGCCCGAATGGACCATGGCCAAGATGGACCCCGGTGCGGCATCGCGGATGATGCGCCAGATCCGGCCCTTTCGCCTCGTGATCGAGCGGCTCGACAGCACCTGGAAGCTGGGACAGAACAAGCCCGAATCCGTGCGCATGGCTGCGGCGGACATGCTGGCCAGCTATGGGCAGGGACAGGAGGTGGCGGTGCTGGCCGCGATGATGCGCAAGCCACCAATGTAACCGGCGTGGACAGCCCTTGCGCTGGCCTCTAAGCTCGCCACGACACCACCTGAAAGGATCCCCGACATGGAACTGATCTACGCTGCCGCTTCGCCCTATGTGCGCAAGGTCTGCACGCTGCTGCATGAAACCGGCCAGAGCGACGATGTCACGCTGGTTCCGGTCAAGACCTCGCCCATGGCCACCGCCGACGTGGCGCGCGCCGCCAACCCTCTTGGCAAGATCCCGGCGCTCGTGCGCCCGGACGGGCCGGCGATCTATGACAGCCGGGTGATCACCCGCTATCTCGACGCCCGCGCCGGGGGCGCATTCTATCCCGAAACCCGCATCTGGGAGGTGCTGACCCTCGAGGCGACGGCGGATGCGATCATGGATGCGGCCATCCTGATGACCTATGAAAACCGCCTGCGCCCGCCCGAGCACCGCTCCGAGGACTGGATCGAGGCGCAATGGAGCAAGATCGCCCATGCCGTGCGCGCCGTCAACGACCGCTGGATGAGCCACCTCGCCGGGCCGGTGGACATGGGCCATATCGCGATCGGCTGCGCGCTGGGCTATCTCGATTTTCGCCATGACGCGCGCGGCTGGCGCAAGGGGTGCGACGCGCTCGACGACTGGTTCACCGTGTTCGCCGAACGCGACAGCATGCAGGCCACGGCGCCCCGGGACTGACCCCGTGAATCAAACGGAATCGCGCCCGCCGGCTTCGGGCATAAGCTGCGCCCAAAAGGCGCATTTCCCATTCCCTTCTGGACGCAAGCGCCAAGCCTCGCTACATAACCCCGAAGAAGTGCCGCAGCGAGTCTGCGGCCGTCTTGTCGCTCGCCGGTTCCGGCTTGAAAAAACGGAGAATACCTCGTGTCCAACGCAGAAGATCACGCAGGCACCCGCAGAGATTTCCTCTACTACGCCACCGCAGGGGCCGGTGCCGTGACCGCAGGTGCCGCAATCTGGCCTCTTGTCAACCAGATGAACCCCTCCGCCGATGTCGCGGCGATGTCCTCGATCCGGGTCGATATCTCGGGCGTCGAGGTGGGCACGCAGCTGACGGTGAAATGGCTGGGCAAGCCGGTCTTCATCCGCCGCCGCAGCGCCGAAGAGATCGAGGCCGCCCGCGAAGTCGCGGTTGACGACCTGATGGACAAGAACGCCCAGAACCGCAACGACATGGCGCTCGACGCCGCGGATCAGAACCGCACGCTGGACGAAGAGGGTGAATGGCTGGTCATGATCGGCGTCTGCACCCATCTCGGCTGTGTGCCGATCGGGGATGGCGCAGGAGACTTCGGTGGCTGGTTCTGCCCCTGCCACGGCTCGCATTACGACACGGCCGGTCGCATCCGCAAGGGCCCGGCGCCCGAAAACCTCTGGATCCCGGTTGCCGCCTTCGACGGCGACGATCTGGTCCTCGGATAAGGAGACGCGCGAATGTCCGGAATTCCCCACGACCATTACGAGCCCAAGTCAGGTTTTGAAAAATGGCTGCACAGGCGCCTGCCCGTGGTCGGCCTGATGTACGACACGATCATGATCCCCACCCCCAAGAACCTCAACTGGATGTGGATCTGGGGCATCGTGCTGGCCTATTGCCTGGTGCACATGATCGTCACCGGCATCATCCTGGCGATGCATTACACCCCGCATGTCGATTACGCCTTCGCCTCGGTCGAACACATCATGCGCGACGTGCGCGGCGGGCACATGCTGCGCTATCTGCACATGAACGGCGCCTCGCTGTTCTTCCTCGCGGTCTATATACACATCTTCCGCGGGCTTTATTACGGCTCCTACAAGGCCCCGCGCGAAGTGACCTGGATCATCGGCATGCTGATCTTCCTGCTGATGATGGCCACCGGCTTCATGGGCTACGTGCTGCCCTGGGGGCAGATGTCGTTCTGGGGCGCCACCGTGATCACCGGCCTGTTCGGCGCGATTCCCTTCATCGGCGAGCCGATCCAGACCTGGCTTCTGGGCGGTCCCGCGGTCGACAACGCCACGCTCAACCGCTTCTTCTCGCTGCACTACCTGCTGCCCTTCGTGATCGCGGCGCTGGTCATCGTGCATATCTGGGCCTTCCACACCACCGGCAACAACAACCCCACCGGGGTCGATGTGCGCCGCGGCTCCAAGGAAGAGGCCGAGAAGGACACCCTGCCCTTCTGGCCCTATTTCGTGATCAAGGATCTGTTCGCCCTGGCGGTGATCCTCGCGATCTTCTTTGCCATCGTCGGCTTCATGCCCAACTATCTCGGCCACCCCGACAACTATATCGAGGCCAACCCCCTGGTGACGCCATCGCATATCGTGCCGGAATGGTATTTCCTGCCCTTCTACGCGATCCTGCGCGCCTTCACCTCGGATGTCTGGGTGGTGATGTTCGCAAGCTGGATCACCGGCGGCATCATCGACGCCAAGTTCTTCGGCGTGCTGGCGATGTTCGGCTCGATCATCGTGATGGTGCTGGTGCCCTGGCTCGATACCTCCCGCGTGCGCTCGGGCCGCTTCCGGCCCCAGTTCAAATGGTGGTTCTACCTGCTGATCATCGACTTCATCGTGTTGATGTGGTGCGGCGCCATGCCCGCCGAACCGCCCTACTCGACCATCGCCCTGATCGGCTCGGCCTACTGGTTCGCCTATTTCCTGGTGATCCTGCCGCTTCTGGGCGTGATCGAGAAACCGACCGCCGCCCCGGCCACCATCGAAGAGGACTTCGAGGCCCATTACGGCACCAAACCCACCCCGGCCGAATGAGAAAGGACAAGGGACAATGCTGAGAAAGATTGCACTGAGTGCTGCAACCGCCCTGGCCCTTTCGGCAGGGGGTGCCATGGCCGCCGGAGAGAGCCATGTCGAGGATGTGGCCTTCCCCTTCGAAGGCCCGTTCGGCAAGTTCGACGAGGACCAGCTCAAGCGCGGCCTCAAGGTCTACACCGAAGTCTGCTCGGCCTGCCACGGGCTGCGCTACGTGCCGCTGCGCACGCTGGGCGACGAGGGCGGCCCGCATTTCAGCGATGCCGAGGTGCGCGCCTATGCGGAGCTTTACGAGGTCTTCGATCCCGAGATCGACGATTATCGCCCCGCCAAACCGACCGACCATTTCCCGATGTCGGGCGATCCCAACGCGCCTGATCTCTCGCTGATGGCCAAGGCGCGCGCGGGCTTCCACGGCCCGGCCGGCACCGGCATCAACCAGCTCTTCAAGGGGATGGGCGGCCCGGAATACATCCACTCGCTGCTCACCGGCTATACCGGCGAGGAGAAGTTCGAGGCGGGCACCGTGTTCTACGAGAACACCGCCTTCCCCGGTGGCTGGATTGCCATGGCGCCCCCGCTTTACGAAGAGGGGGTCGAGTTCGACGACGGCAGCCCCAACTCGATCGAAGCGATGTCCGAGGATGTCTCGGCCTTCCTGATGTGGACCGCCGAACCCAAGATGATGGCGCGCAAGCAGGCGGGCTTTGTCGGGGTGCTGATGCTCACCGTCCTGTCGGTGCTGCTTTACCTGACCAACAAACGCCTCTGGGCGCCGCACAAGGGCAAGCACGAGTCCTGATCCAAGCGCCAGCCCCGACCCGGGATCACGAAACCCCGCCCTGCACCGGGCGGGGTTTCTTCTTTGCCAACCGGGCAACACGCGGCGCCGAGGATAGGGCATGCGGTCCGAGCGAGGGAGGCCAGCCGACCGCACGCCGCATCAACCTTTCGCGCCCCCCAAACCATACAGCCACGTATGTCATACGCATGGCAGCCGGGCAGCAGCCGGAAATCAACCCCCTTTCTTCGCCGATCCAGCCCTGTCAACACAGGTTGCGATCCGGTTAATGTCCAAGGTAATCCCTTAACGCGGGCGGGGGGGTCTCCAGCAGTTTCGCCACCTCCACCGGCGGCTCCGCGCGCCCCTCGGCCACCAGAATCGCCAACCCGCCCAGCCGCCGTGCATCGCCCGGATCATGGCTCACCATCAACAGCGTCGCGCCGATCTCGCTCGCCACGTCTTCGACCAGCCCCAGCATCTCGGCCCGCAGCGCAGGCCCCAACGCGGCAAAGGGTTCATCCAGCAAAATCAATGGCTTGCCCTGCACCAATATTCGCGCCAACCCGGCCCGGCCCTGTTGCCCGCCCGACAATTGCCCCGGCTTGCGCGCGCCCATCCCGGCCAGACCGACACGCTCCAACGCCGCCGCAACCCGGTCTTTCTGATCCCGCGTGAGCCGCAGGCCGGGGTCGATCCCCAACCCCACATTCTGCGCCACCGTGAGATGCGGAAAGAGGTTATTATCCTGAAACAAAAGGGAAATCCCGCGCTCCCCGGGTGGTTTCCGGCTGATGTCACGCCCGTCCCACAGCACCCGTCCCGCGCTCGGCTCGAAGAACCCCGCGATCACGTTCAACAGAGTCGTCTTGCCCGCTCCCGACGGGCCGATCACCGACACCCGCGCGCCATCGGGCACGTCGAGATCGGCGCGCAACTCGAACGCATCCTGGCGGATCACCACCCCTTCAAGCGTCAACATCGCCGCGCCCTCCCCGATCGAAAATCCAGAAAATCCCAAGGCTTAGCGCCAGAAGGATCAACCCCGCCCCGGCCGCCGCCTCCATCCGATAGGCGCCCATCAGGCGATACATCTGCAACGGCAGCGTGGCGAAATCCGGGTCCGCGAACAATGCCACAACGCCCAGGTCGCCCATCGACAGCGCGCCGGCCAGCCCCGCCGAAAACCCCAGCGCCGGGCGCAGTCGCGGCAGGATCAACCAGCGCAGCCGCGCCCACCCGCGTAAGGACAGCGCATCGGCCAGCCGCCCGAAATCCGCCTCGGCCTTGGCCACGTCGGGCGCCAGCACCCGCATCGCAAAAGGCAATGCCATCAATGCGTTGACCAGTGCCGTCACCGGCACGGCAAGGCGCGTGGGGTCGATCCATGGGTTCACGATCACGAAGAGCCCGGTGCCGATCACCAGCGGTGACACCGCAATCCCCATCAGCGCCACCACCTCGGCCCAGCCCCGCCGCGCCATCGCCAGCGACAGGGCCAGCGCGATGCACAGCAGAGTCGATATGAGCGCGATCGCCACCGACACGCCCGCCGCCCGCCAGACCACGCCGGGCACCTGCGTCAATCCGTTAACGCCATTGAGGAAAATCATCGCCAGCGGCACGATCAGGAACCCCGCCGCCAACCCGATCCAGGTGGCATCCAACGCCCGCGCCCCCCAGGTCTCCGCCTCCCACCGCCGCACCACCCGCCCCAGCCCGGCGCCGAACCCGGCCGGCACCGCGGCCCAGAACGCCACCGCTGCCGCCGACCCCGCCAGCACCAGTTGCACCACCGCCAAGCGCGCCGCGCGGCCCAGGTCGAAATCGAAGTTAAACGCCTGATATATTGCCAGTTCCACCGTTGTCGCCCGCGGCCCCCCGCCCAGCGTCAGCGCCACGGCGAAACTGCTCAGGCAGATCGCGAACACCACCATCAGCGCCCCCGGCACCACCGCGCGCAGCATCGGCCATTCCAGGACCCGCGCCACCTGAACGCCCGACAGCCCCAGGTTCGCCGCCAGCCGGAACCGCTCCGCCGGGATGCCTTGCCAACCCTGAAGGATGATCCGCGTCGCCAGCGGAAGGTTAAAGAACACATGCGCCAGAACCACGCCCTGAAGCCCGTAAATGCTCACCGGCGGCAGGCCCAGCCAGGCCAGCCCGGTATTGACGATCCCCGCGCGCCCGAACACCGCCAGCAGCCCCAGAACCGCCACGATCACCGGAAGGATGAACGGCGCCCCCAGAAGCGTGATCAAGATTCCCCGCCCCCAGAACGCCCGCCGCGCCAGCGCGCGGGCCACCGGAATGGCAAGCGCAATGCTTAACACGGCCGACAGAACGGCCTGCAAAATGGTAAACCGGACGGCGGCCCAATCGGATGTTAACACCCGTCCGCCAGTCTCCGCACGCAGGAAAACCGCAACAAGCGGGCCGAGAATCAGCGCCGCGACGATCCCCGCTGCGACCCATCCCGGCCCGCTCCGCGTCATTTCGACAGCGCGCGCAGCCACTCGGCCAGCGCCGTCTCGCGCTCTGCCGGAACCTCGCCCGGCGCAAACAACAGCGCCTTGTCCGCAGTCAGCGGCGCATCGAACCCCTCGGGCAACCCGCCCTCGGGCATGGCGACCGGATACATCCAGTTGGTCGTCGGAATGATCGACTGGAACGCATCCGAGATCATGAACGACAGGAATTGCTCGGCCAGTTCCGGCTGCTCACTCGATGCAAGCTTCCCGGCGACCTCGATCTGCATGTAGTGCTGCGGAAAGATCGCCGCGGCCTTGCTGTCATCCTCTTCCGCGATCCGGTGATAGGCCGGCGACGTGGTATAGCTCAGAACCATGTCCGCCTCGCCTTCGCCAAACAGCCCGTAAGCCTCGGACCAGCCCGGCGTGACCGTCACGATATTGTCGGAAAGCCCTTCCCAGATCGCTTCCGCCCCGTCGCCATGGACCGCCTTGACCCACAGCAGAAGGCCCAGCCCCGGGGTCGAGGACCGCGGATCCTGGATCACGATACTGACATCCGAATCGGCCAGTTCCTCAAGGCTTGCAGGCGGTTGCGGCAGCCGCGCGCGATCATGCACAAAGGCGAAATAGCCCCAGTCATAGGGCAGGAACAACGCGTCCCGCCACGCCTCGGGCTTCGGCACATCCAGCTCCGCCTCGATCCCGTGTGGCGCGAACAACCCGGTGTCGCGTGCCGCAGCAGTCAGGTTGGTATCAAGGCCCAGGACCACATCCGCCTTGCTGCGCGCGCCCTCGAGCCGCAACCGCGACAACAGCGCCGCTCCGTCACCCGCCGCCACGAATTGCAGATCGCACCCGCAGACCTCCTCGAATGCCGCCTCGACGGCCGGTCCCGGCCCCCAGTCGGCGACAAAACTGTCATAGGTATAGACTGTCAGGACGGACGTTTCGGCCGTGGCTTGCGTGGCCAGAAAAACTCCCGCGGCAATGAAAAGTGGTTTCATGTCATCTCCCTTTCTTGCGACGGGCGGAGCAAGTGTTGGGAGAATCCCAGACCTTCCCTCCGCCGGTCTTAACCGGTTCAGGTTCAACGGGTTCGCCTCTTTCGCAGCATCTCAGCCTGAACCGCCGTCCAAGCACCCCGAGGTGACACAACACCTATGCAACCGCACCCCGCTTGGCAAGCACATGCGCCATTCATCTTGCCCGAAATACTCCGGGGAGCGCGAGGGGTGGAACCCCTCGCCCGCGCTCGACCCTTGGCACAGCCCATGCTTGACGCTATGCCAGCGCCAAAAGGAGCCTGCGCATGAGCCTCAACACATTCGGACACCTGTTTCGCGTCACCACCTGGGGCGAAAGCCACGGTCCTGCCCTTGGCGCCACGGTCGATGGCTGCCCGCCCGGCGTGCCGCTCGACGCGGCGATGCTCCAGCACTGGCTCGACAAGCGGCGACCGGGCCAGAACAAGAACACCACGCAACGGCAGGAACCGGACAGGGTGCGCATCCTGTCGGGCACCTATGAAGGGGTCACGACCGGCACGCCGATCCAGCTCATGATCGAGAACACCGACCAGCGGTCAAAGGATTACAGCGAGATTGCCCAGACCTTTCGCCCGGGCCATGCCGACATCACCTATCACATGAAATACGGGCTGCGTGACCCGCGTGGCGGCGGGCGATCCTCGGCCCGCGAAACCGCCGCGCGGGTGGCCGCCGGCGGGGTGGCGCGCGCGGCGCTGGCCGGTCTTGCCCCCGGGCTTGAGATCAAGGGCTACATGACGCGCATGGGCGATATGGCGATTGACCGCGACGCCTTCGAATGGGACGCGATCGACACCAACCCGTTCTGGATTCCGCAAGGCCCCGAGATCGCCGCCGAATGGGAAAGCTATCTGACCGCGATCCGCAAGGACCGCAACTCGGTCGGCGGCGAGATCGAGATCGTGGCCCGACGCGCACCGGCCGGTCTCGGGGCGCCGGTCTATGGCAAGCTCGACACCGAGCTGGCCGCCGCGATGATGTCGATCAACGCGGTGAAGGGCGTCGAGATCGGCGAGGGCATGGCTGCGGCACGGCTCAAGGGAACCGAGAATGCCGACGAGATCTTCATGGGAAATGACGGCCAGCCCGTGTTTTCCTCGAACCATGCGGGCGGCATCCTCGGCGGCATCTCGACGGGTCAGGACATCGTGGTGCGCTTCGCGGTCAAGCCCACGTCCTCGATCCTCACGCCGCGCCGGTCGATCCGCATCGACGGCACCCCCACCGAGGTTGTCACCAAGGGCCGCCACGACCCTTGCGTCGGCATCCGCGCGGTTCCGGTGGGCGAGGCGATGATGGCCTGCGTCATCCTTGACCACATGTTGCTGCATCGTGGGCAGGTGGGCGAGTTGAGGGGTCGGATCGGCTGAATGCGCGGCTCCCCATCCGTTAGACAGGATCTGGCGTGAATTGAGCTGCTATTTTCACCTGCTGATCGGGTTGGGTTTCGTCTTTTCTCAGCCAAGAGAGCACAACCGGCTGTCTGGCGCCGGGGCTGGCTGAGGGCGTCGGTTCTTGTAGAAGGTCATCCATTTCCGGATGTCCGCCTTTTGCTTCTGATCCGGTCCCCCAGGCATGCAGGTAGACGCATTCGTATTTCAGTCCGCCAGAGCCGCTCGATGATGACATTGTCGAGGGATCGGCCTTTCCCATCCATCCACTGCCCGACAGGGCATTGCGAAGCAATGTCCCGAAAGAGGAGATGCGCCACGCCGCTCCGGCGCAAGCGGTCCGTCCAGGGCGGGAAGCGAGGCACGGCATGGTCGAGCGCGTCGACATCGCCCGCGGGTTTCCGGCCGGCGGCATAGAGGCTTTGGCGCGTGCCGCGGGACGCCGATCCCCGGCACCGTGACGCTCCGTTTTCCTAATCCTCGCGGGTCAAAAGAGACGCAGTTGCCTCAGGGCGCCATACGACTGCGACACAGGGACAACACGCTGGCTCGCGTATGGAGCCGTGCCAGCTTGTTGACGCTGACTCCCGGGGGAGCAAGGTCAGTCTCTGGAATGCGGGCGTCTTACATCAGTTCTGCTCAACGGTCGCGCGGTTTCCTTGTCCGGTCTGGTCAAGGAACGCGACGTTGCTCGACCCGGTTTGCGCGAGAGCCATTTGATTCTGGCCACCCATTATCGTCGCCACCATGGTGTGGGAATAACCTGTCTGGCTGAAACCAAAGCGGTTCATGTCGCCTTGCACGGATATGGACGCGGTGTTGTCTTCACCCACCTGAAAGAATGCGCCCGCCGATTGCCTGACAGCGTCAAAGCCGCCATCGAAGCCAAGCGCATTATTGTCATCGCCAATCAGGTCCAGCGCGAAATCATTGCTGCCAAACTGCACGAGACGCCCGATATTACGGCTCCCGGTCATCGCAACGCGCGCCTCGTTGTCTCCGCCCAGTGCACCGTCGAAGCCTTGGTCGCCGGTAAAGTCATTGTCATCGCCTTCCACTTGGATGGCAAAGAGATTGGTTCCGTTTTGCCAGATCAGAATACGGTTTCCGTTGCTGCTTGTCGCCGTGCTCGAAACGAGTGAGACACGTGCATCATTTGTGCCCAACTGGTCGATGCCGATATTGTTGTCATTGCCATCGACGGGTTCGATCAGGATATCGTTTTCGGTTCCGTCCTGACGCAGACCGACTTGATTGTCGTCGCCGTTGATCGTGATGGCCCCGACATCGTTCATCCGTCCACCCTGACGAATGCCGAACCTGTTATGATCGCCAGTAATGAGCATATCGACACGGTTGCCGTTGCTGCGCCCGTCGCCATTGCCACCTTCCTGGATGATCCCGCTGTCCGTAACGCTGGGTTGCGCGGCATAGTCTGACAGCCCGATCGTGCCATTGCTCACCCCGGTGATCCGCACCGTGATCACATTGTCTTCGTCATAGGCGTTGCTGTTGGCCAACTGGTCGATCAGCGCGACGCGGTTGAATTCGCCGGTCTGTTCGACCGTGGCGAATTGCGCGGCCTGACCGTCCTGCTGTGTCTGGCGGACCACCTCGACCGTGTTGTTGCCATTGCCACCTTGACGAATGGTCAGGGTATTTGCGCCATTGACAACAGACCCCTCTGAGGTCTGGATCACGCTGCCGACAGCGTTGTCGTCAGACGACTGTTCGATCAGAATTCGATTGAAAATCGTTTCGGTGTTCTGAAGCCCGGTCTGTGACAGGCCGGGATCGGTGAGGCCGATGCTGTTGCGGCTCCCCTGCTGAAGAATGTCGAGATCGTTGAAGATGCCGTCCTGAAAAAGCGGCTCGTCATCCGAGCCTGCGCGGTTGAAACTGCCCGCCTGTTCGATCCGGGCCTGGTTATCCGTGCCCTCCTGCTCGACCACCGCATCGTTGTCCGACGTGGCCTGGGCAAGGGCGGAAGAGGCGACGAAAAGACAGGCGACCGTCAGATTGCCCAAAGATAGCGCGTTCGTGGAATATGTCATTGGCCTGCCCGAGCCTTTGGATATTGGAAACTGGATATGAAGAAACGATGCCCGGCGCGAGGCCGGACACCGTCTTGTCTTTGGGGGTTATCCCCCAGATGCCATGCAGATTACTGCATGATACCGGTGTTGTTGTTGCTGCCGGTCTGGCTGAAGCTCGCGCTGTTGTCGTCACCCATCTGCGAGACGACGGCCTGGTTGAAGCTGCCGTTCGAGATCGAGCCAACGATCTCGTTGCGGTTGCCGTCCTGGTACATCGCAAAGCTGCTCTTGTCGGCATTCGTGCCGGTCAAGATCAGTGAGTTGCGCGAATTGCCCGATCCGCCGTAGCCAATCTGAATCAGATCGCCTTGACGGAAGCTCGCGGCGATAGTCGCGCCGTTGGTGCGCACATGGTCACGAGCGATCAGCGCGTCCCCCGTGAATGCGTTGGAGACCGGGTAGTTGTTGTTGTCGTTCCCCTGGAAGTTGACATCCATGACGTTGCGACGTTGCTTCTGGTAGGCGTTCAGGTAGTTGTCGTCGCCCGTCACCTTGAGAGAGGCTTCGTTCATCGACCCGTTGACCTCGAGGTGGGTCTCGTTCCGGTTACCATCCTGGCCGATGAGGGAGTTGTTCTTATTCCCGTTCACATCCGCCGACGCGTAGTTATCGTTGCCGTCCTGGTTGAAGCCGATGCTGTTCTCGTTGCCGTCGACAATCGCCAGATCGATCTCGTTCCAGTTGCCGTACTGACCGACCCCAATCGAGTTGTCATCGCCGGTCACCATCATGTTGACAGCGAGGTTGTCATCACCAATCTGCAGGGTGCCAAAGGCGTTGCGATCGCCCGTGATCATCAGGTCGACCGTGTTGCGGTTGCCGAACTGATCGAGGGCGCCAGCGGTGGCACCGCTTTCACCCGACGCGCCGGGGAAGGTGCTCCAGGGATAAGTCGGGCTGCTGGTTGTCAGCGGGCCGTTACCGTTGTCATTGCCACCGATATTAGCGTTGGTGTTGTTCTGGTCGCCGATTTGCCGGGCCTGACGCACCTCGTTGTTTACGCCGCTCTGCGTCAGGTTCATCGTGTTGTTCTGGCCGTCCTGAAGCAGGCTGTGCGTGCTGCCGCCGATGGAATTGTTCACCGGTGCGATACGGTTGCTGGTTCCCGACTGGTCGATCATCAGCGAGTTGCCGCTGCCGACCTGAGTCAGCCGTCCGCCGGCCGTAAGATTCATGCCGTCTTGCGTGATGTCCATGGTGTTCGGGGTGGCGCCGCCGGAAAGCGTCTGGCGCACTTCCTTGGTCCGGTTGCCGTCACCATCCTGATCGAGCATCAACTCGTTCGCCACAGGACCGCTGCCGCCGCCCCTCTGGATCATGTAGCTGAAGTTGTGATTGTCGCCGTCCTGCGTGACCGTCGCCTTGTTATGGTCGCCCTGCTGGACGAAGGCATCCCCCGTGCCGATGCTGTGCCCGTCGCCGGTTTGCGTGAAATCCAGGTCGTTATAGTCGCCGTCCTGGTTGATCTCCGAGTCCGGGTTCGACCCGGCATGCACGCCCGCGGTGCTGTTGTCTGCCGCCGACTGATCGATCAGCGCGTCGTTGTTGCTGCCGCTCTGGTTGAGCAGAGCCTCGTTGTTGTCGGCCAGCGCAGCCGACATCGACAGGCCGAGCGCGGTGGTGCTTGTCAGCATGAGTTTGGTCAGTTTCATCTTTGAACTCCGTTCATTAAAGATCTTTTCGTGCGCCCGGAACGGGCACACGCCTTACTTTAAAGTCGCGCGTGTCCGCACAACTTGCACAAGTCCCGTCCCCGAAAGGGCTTTTATCGCAGAGACGACCCCCCTAGAGACGCCCCAAGACAGGGCGGGATTAGACAGCAAAAAAGCTGTTGCGTTGCACGGTTTGTCCGTCATTGCTCCCCCCCCCCGAACTTGGTTTGCTCGCAGTTATTAATCTTTCAGAAACCGCTCTGAATTGCCACAGGTATGACGGGAACACGCCCCGAATTTGCCCTGAATCCGCCGCATTTCAACCTAAGGGTCGCACAGCCAAATTGGCGAATCTGCCTAGGGTTGATATTATCGTTTCCCCCAGGGCGACGTCTGGGCCAAAAACGGTCAACTGTCCACAAGTCCTAGACGAATCGCCGCCGAGATGGACACGCGACCGCAGGATGATGTTTCGGGATGGGCCGTTTTGGGGTGACTTCTGTTGCCGTCATGCCACGCTGCACCATAGCAGCACGAAACCCCAAGGGTCTGGACGCGATATTGCCTTGATCTCGGGGGAGTGTTAGCAGATGAAATCAGCGAGGGTTGGAAAGGTATCGGACTTA
The DNA here is from genome assembly GCA_011389685.1 of Paracoccaceae bacterium. Taxonomy (GTDB): domain Bacteria; phylum Pseudomonadota; class Alphaproteobacteria; order Rhodobacterales; family Rhodobacteraceae; genus Aquicoccus. The sequence goes on along the minus strand of JAABTV010000038.1, from coordinate 5,179 downwards.
TGTGGAACCTATTGGCGAGATTGGCACTTTGCGCTGGATTGTTTTGCAGTCCCGCGGCAGCCAAGGATCTGACATTCAAGTTCATCAACCCCAGTTTTGGTGGCAATGCCGGCAACAGCGGGCACCTTCTCAGCATTGCCAGCGCTCAACGCAGCGCCACCGCCAGCGATGCGGATCAGGGGCAGGGCATTCTGCCGGGGGATGGCACAGGCACCGACACCGGAAGAGATTCACGCGCGGACCTTTTCGTTCGCCAGCTTGAGGGCCGCTTGCTCTCCGCGCTGTCGTCCGAGGTGACACAGGCGATTTTCGGAAGCGATCCCCAGGATTCCGGCACGGTAGAATTCGGTGACACGACGATCACCTTCGACCGGACGCCAGAGGCGATCACACTGAATATCATTGATGCGCTTGACGGCACATCAACCACCATCACGGTGCCGCAACTCGTAACGAGTATTGATTGACGCGAATTTTGCACCAGAACCAAGAACCGTGTTTCGCGGCCGGTCGAATTGACAGAGGGAACAGAGCGGTGAGAGAACGTCAGGGTAAGTCGGGTATGGTTACGTCATTCGGACGGCGGGCGGCGCTCTTGATGGCTTTCGTTTCAGTCTCGGCCTGCTCCGACATCCGTCCCCTCTATGAGGGGCCGGACGCCGCAAGCGTCGGCAACCTGACCGCACAGAACAGGGCGTTGCGCAGTGTTCCTGAACCGGACCGCAGGACGGTCGTTGCAGTCTACAGCTTTCCCGACTTGACCGGACAATACAAGGAACGGGAGTTCGTCCAGACCTTGTCGCGTGCGGTGCCCCAAGCGGGTGAACCGCTGCTGATCAATGCTCTACAGGATGCCGGCGAAGGCCGCTGGTTCGCGGTACTGGATCGTGCATCACTTCAAGACGTCGTCCAGGAACGGCAAGTGATCGAGCGCATGCGTGAGCAGTATCGCGGTGAGACGTCCGTTGACCCCAAAGTGCTCGGACCGCTCATGCATGCCGGCATCATCCTGACCGGCGGCATCGTTGGCTACGACACCAACCTGCAAACCGGCGGTGTTGGCGCACGGTTCCTCGGTATCGGGGCGAACACGGAGTGGAAATATGATCTTGTGAGTGTCAGCCTTCGCGCTGTGTCGACCGAGACAGGCGAAGTTCTTGCGAGCGTCATGGCGAGAAAGCCGATTGCGTCGATCAAGGGACAAGGTGATGTTTTCCGCTACGTCGAGTTGGACAAGCTCCTGGAAGCCGAGGTTGGCGCGTCGGCCAATGAACCCCGTCAGATCGCGGTTCAGCAGGCGATCGAGAAAGCGGTGATGGGGTTGATCGCGGAAGGTACGATTCGCGGCGTATGGCGCTTTGCTGACAAGTCGGTTCAGAAATCATTCATTGCGGGTTACAGAAAGCAGCTTTTCAACGGTGAATACCCGCAACCGTTCCGGGTTTCTGCAGCACCGGAAACTCGCGGCGCTGCTCATATACCGGCGACCCGGCCCGTCGCGCGGCCCAAGCCTCAACCGGTCCGAATCGAACGCGAAACTCGCCCTGAGTCGCCAGCAGAGGCGCCCCCGCCTGCTCAAAACGGTGAAGCTCTGGGCTAAACCGACGGACTGCAAGCCACTCGAACGCTCCGCAAGCTAAATGCTGGTTTCTGGATAGATTTGGAAAACAGCACATAAGGGTCCGCCACACCTTACCTCAAGACGGCCTCAATTCTGCCCCGACGCCTTGGTTTACTGTGACCAGCATGGCGAGACAGGAATTGAGAAATGCGGAGCATCTTGAGAGTCGTAACCCCTTTGTGGCTGTGCTTGGCAGCCGCTGTATCAACCGTTTCGGCGAGTGATGGGCAAAAAGCCAATGAGAACCTGATAATCACAACTGGAGCAGAATTCAAAAACGAGCTTGCGCTGCACCAAACGGAAGATGGCGGACACACACTGCGGCTTCACATAGGGCAGGAGGGCGCGCTTCTGATCGGTCCAACCTGGTTGCGCACCACACCCTCGCTCCTCGCGCCAGGAACGATTGACCAAAGTGGAAAAGATCACATCTTGATCGTTGATATAAGCGGTCAGGACAACCAGCCGGCGGTTCGTCAAAGCGGCGCTCGGAACGCGGCCTCGATCGTTTCGGTTGGCAGGGCGAATATGGTGAGCATCTCCCAAGCCGGTCGCGGGAATAATGCGGCAGTAACCCAAGCAGGTCTTAGGAATTCTGTGGCCATCCTGCAGAGATAATGATACCTTCTCCCAAGGAGGGTGTCCTGATGATTTTCAAACGAATTCTAGAAGGATTGGGTTGCGCAGTATTGGTCACGGTATGTGCTGGTTCGGCTGTCGCCCAGGATGGAAATGTCATAGTTATAGAGCAAGAGGGTGAGGCCAACTCCTTGCGGGTGGATCAAACCCGTGCGAGCAATTCCCTCGTTGCCGGTGTACCCGCAGCAGATAGCTTTGGCTCGGCGGCTGATTTCGGGTTGTCGCTCGACCCGGATGAAGATGCTGAGAGCTTTGTGGTTTTCGGTAACGTCATCGCCGCAAACGGGAATACACTCAATATTGTCGATCGTGGTTCCAGTGCAACGCAAAGCGGCACTCGCAACAGCGCCAGCATCACGCTCGAAGGCAACGGCAGTTTCGCGGGCCTTGAGCAGCTGGGTGACAGGAACGAAGCGACGATTGACGTGAATGGTAATTCTGCGGGCGGGATCATCGTTCAGTCAGGGAACAGGAACAGTGGGAGTGTCAGCGTTACAGAAAATGGCGCGTTTGGTGAACTCATTCAGATCGGCAGTGATAATGTAACTGCCTTTTCAGTTTCCGGGAATCCAAACGCGAGCGTTTCTTTCACCGTTCAGGGTGATGCTATCAGCAGCAGCGTTCCAGCAAGCGTAGTCACGTCGAGTGGCGGACAGGTCACGATCGTACAACGGCAACTTGGCGCCTTCAACTAATGATGCGGGAATGGTGGAAGCGGGTGCGCAGGCTTATCGCCTCGCTATCCGCAGGCTTTTGTATTGCCCTTACGTCAGGTGCCAGCATGGCAGGTGAGTCCGCAGCCGTGGGCGCTATTGCGGTTACTTCATCGAACGACATGTTCGAAATTACCGCAATCGTAGAGGGGCGCTCCCAGACACCGGTCGATGTCACGGCAAACCTATCTGTCACCAAGACCGATACGTCAGGCAGCGTTGAGACGCGTCAATCCAAGCGTGTTCAGGTCAACGAGAGCAATCGAATCGAGGTTGCCCGGACCAGTGTGTCTATGGGTCTTGATGGCAGGCTTGAAGTTTCGCTGATCATCGAGGACAACGGTGATGTCATCGACCACTTGACCCACACCGTTGTGCGCAATCATCAAAAATAAACATCAGAAGAGTTAACTCATGATCCGTTCCAATTATCGCTCTGCCCTCTTCGCGGCGCTGGTGTCGTGTGTGGCCACTTACGCGGCGGCCCAAAGCAAAGAGCAGCTTGTCGAGGCGTTTTCCGGAGAATGGTACATTTTCGAGCCCCGGTTCGGGGTGAGTGAAACTGCTCCATGTAAACTCACTCTAGACACGGCCCCGCTTGTCAACGAGGATTCGCGCGACAGGCGCGTTGATGTGGATGCAAACTGCGCGGCACCCTTTTCCGGCAAATCACTCAAGTGGCGCATTGCCGATGGCAAGATTCTGATGCAGAACGACGATGGGGCAAGACTCGCAGAGCTTGGTGGTAATCCAGACCGGTTGTCAGGTGATCTCAATGGCCCGATCAATGCAGTGATTCTCGAGCGTGAAGCGGGAGCCGACTACAAACGGGTCCTCGTCTCCGCTCTGCGCAAACACAAGTGCTACTATCTGGGATATTCACGCGATTGCGCAGATGAGGCCGCAACCCGTGCGCCGCAAGTCGCAGGCGACCCGGGACAGATTGACGTCCTTGTCGACCTCAATGTCAGAAGTCAGCCGAGACGGAATGCCTCTGTCGTGGGAAAGGTGCCCAGGAACAGTCAGATCACGGTCAACCTGTGCTTGAAAGCCTCCGATGGTGTTTGGTGCAGAGCAGGCTTCGGCGAAATCGCCGGTTGGATGGCCAAATCTGCCGTTCGCGCCGGGGAATGGCCGGTCGTGACATACTCAAATGCTGACTAGTCACCCGGAACCAAATTTGCCATCATTGATATGAGGCAATTTTTTGGGGTGCGGCATGCGGGGTTGAGCATCGGTTGCGATTGCACTCAGCGATGATGATCGCGGTTTTCTGGAAGCCCGGTTGCGCAGGCGCAAGACGGCGCGGTCGCTGTCCGACAGGTGACGAATCGTGTTGAGGTGCGCTGACGGTCTGACCAGCAAGGAGATCTCCACCGAACTGGGCCATTCCGAGCATACGGTCGGCAAGTGGCGGCGGCGGTTTGCCGAGCATCGGATCGAAGGCCCTTCTGACGAGTATCGCGCAGGCGCCCACGAACAATCTCGGACGAACAGGTTGCCGATGTGATCAAGCGAACGCTGGAAACGACGCCAAAGGATGCAACCCATTTCTCGATCCGGTCAATGGCCGAAGAAATCGGTCTGTCACACACCACGATCCGCCGCCCGGCAGTGCATTTGCAACGCAAATGTCACGACAGGGGGAACGCCTTTGCTCTACAGCCGCATCGCGCGGAAACCTTCAAGCTGTCCACCGACCCGCTGTTTGTGGACAAGGCGCAGGACGTGGTCGGCCTCTACATGTCGCTGCCGAACCGGGCTAGAGCTATGCGTGAATCTAGAGGAGCTATGCGGGAAAATGGGTGACGAGGCTTGAGAAGGCGGCGTATCGAGGTGGGTGATGAAGCCTGCCAGAACTTCCAGAAGGAACGATACGCCATGAAGAACGATACAGAAATCATCGCCCTGCGTCAGCCGGAATCTGTGGATGACCCGCTGACCGAGATCGCCCGGGACGGTGCCCGCCGGATGCTGGCGGCCGCGCTGCGGGCCGAGGCCGACGCTTTTGTCGCGCAACATGCCGAAGAGGTCCTGCTGGATGGTCGGCAGCGGGTTGTCCGGCACGGGTATGGGCCGGAGCGATCCATCCAGACCGGGATCGGCGCGCTGGATGTGCGCCGCCCCAAGGTGCGCGACCGCGCGGCCGGGCCGGATGACGAGAAGGTGCGGTTCACCTCCGCGATCTTGCCCAAATGGGCACGGC
>JAABTV010000037.1 GCA_011389685.1 Paracoccaceae bacterium | reverse complement strand
ATCCGTGAGGGTCAGAAACGCCTGTTCACCAAGAGCGACCGCGCCCGGCTCAAGCTGATCCTGCGCGGCAAGCGGTTCGGATTCTCGCTCGAGGAAATCCGCCAGTTGCTAGAACTTTACAACATTGGCGACCAGCAACAGACCCAGCTTCAGCGCACCTATGAGATCGCCCAGGACCGCCTGGCCGACATGGAACGCCAGCGCGCCGAACTCGACGAGGCGATCACGGAACTCAAGGATCAACTCGACTGGGGCGCCAAGATCATCGCGTCGATGAACCAGACCAGGAAAGCCGCCGAATAAGGCCGCTTTCGCCCGACCCGAACATTCCGCCAACAGGACAAGACCCATGCCCAGCTACACTGCACCGACCAAGGACCTGCAATATGTGCTGCATGACGTGCTCCACGTCTCGCAATCCGACGTGCCCGGCTATGCCGAGCTTGAACCGGATTTCACCTCCGCCGTGCTCGAAGAGGCCGGCAAGCTCACCTCCGAGGTGATCGCGCCGCTCAACGCCGTGGGCGACACCAAGGGCTGCAAGCTGGAAAACGGCGTCGTGCGCGTGCCCACCGGGTTCCAGGAGGCGTTCGACCAGGTCCGTGAGGGCGGCTGGCCCGGGCTCGACATGCCCGAGGAATATGGCGGGCAGAACATGCCTTACGTTCTGGGCACGGCTGTGGGCGAGATGTTTTCCGCCGCCAACCAGGCCTTTACCATGTATCAGGGCCTGACCCATGGCGCGGCCTCGGCCATCCTTGCCCATGGCAGCGACGCCCAGAAAGACACCTACCTTCCCAACATGGTCTCGTGCCAATGGACCGGCACCATGAACCTGACCGAGCCGCATTGCGGCACCGATCTCGGGCTGATGCGCACCAAGGCCGAGCCGCAGGACGACGGCAGCTACAAGCTGACAGGTCAGAAGATCTTCATCTCGTCGGGCGAACACGAGATGGCCGAGAACATCATCCATCTCGTTCTGGCCAAGATCCCCGGCGGCCCCGAGGGCATCAAGGGCGTGTCGCTTTTCATCGTGCCGAAGTTTCTCGTCAAGGACGATGGCAGCCTGGGCAATCGCAATGGTGTCACCTGTGGCAAGCTCGAAGAAAAGATGGGCATCCACGGCAATTCGACCTGCGTGATGGATTATGACGGTGCGACCGGCTGGCTGCTGGGCGAGAAACACAAGGGCATGCGCGCCATGTTCACGATGATGAACGAGGCCCGCATCGGCGTCGGCATGCAGGGGCTGGCACAGGCCGACGTGGCCTATCAGAACGCGCTGGCCTATGCCAAGGACCGGCTTCAGGGCCGCGACGCGACCGGCGCCAAGAACCCCGACGGCCCCGCCGATCCGCTGATCGTGCACCCCGATGTGCGCCGCATGCTGATGGATCAGAAAAGCTTTGTCGAAGGCGCGCGCGCCTTCATCCTCTGGGGGGCCTCGCTGATCGACAAGGCGCACCGCGCCGAGGACGAGGACGCCGACGGCCTCATCTCGCTGATGACCCCGGTCATCAAGGGCTTCCTCACCGACGAGGGCTTCGACATGACGATAACGGCCCAGCAGGTCTTTGGCGGTCATGGCTATATCGAGGAATGGGGCATGTCCCAATTCGCCCGCGACGCCCGCATCGCCATGATCTACGAGGGTGCCAACGGCGTTCAGGCGCTCGACCTCGTCGGCCGCAAGCTGGCCCAGGACGGCGGCAAGCATGTCATGGCCTATCTCGACCTGGTCAAGACTTTCTGCTCCGAGAACAAGGATGTCGAGGGCATGGCCGATTTCGTCGAGCCGCTCAAGAAAGCGTCCAAGGATCTCCAGGCGGCGGGCATGTATTTCATGCAGAACGGCATGAAGAACCCCAACGCGGCGCTGTCCGGGTCAAACGATTTCATGCATCTCTTCGGCCATGTCTGCCTTGGCCTGATGTGGGCCATGATGGCGCGCGCGTCGCTCAAGGCGCTGGAGGATGGAACCCCGGACGCCGCGTTCCACGAGACAAAGCTCACCACCGGGCGCTATTACATGACCCGCCGCCTGCCCGCCACGGCCATGCACCTTGCGCGAATCGAAAGCGGGGCCGACCCTGTGATGGCGCTGGACGCCGAGGCGTTCTGAGTTGGGGCCGGGATCGTCCCGGCCCACACCACACCGGAGGAGAGACATGCCCAAACGCTTCCGCCTGACCCGCCGCTTTCCCGTCGCGATGACCGAGGACGGCTATCGCCGGCTCAAGCGGTTCGCCACCGAGGCGGGGCTCGACGAGGGCGAGGCGCTCAGCTTCCTGTTCGAGCATTTCGACAGCGTCACCAATCACGAGAACCTGACCGCGCGTCTGCGACTGTTCAATTCCGAACTGGACGCGCGCAAGAGATAAGATCCTTGGGAGGGGAGCAGATGTCATCCTGGATGACCGAAGACCACAAGATGCTGGCCGACATGACCGCGCGCTTCATCGCCGAGGAATGGGCCCCCCGTTTCGAAGGCTGGCGCAAACAGGGCCAGATGGACCGCTCGGCCTGGAACGAGGCCGGTGCGCTGGGCCTACTCTGCCCCTCGATCCCCGAGGAATATGGCGGCGCGGGCGGCGATTTCGGCCACGAGGCGGTGATCATGATGGAACACCCGCGCGCCAATCTCGCCAGCTGGGGCAACCCGATCCATTCCGGCATCGTCGCCCATTACATCCTCGCCTATGGCACCGAGGAACAGAAACAGCGCTGGCTGCCGAAAATGGTCGCGGGCGAGATGGTCGGCGCATTGGCCATGACCGAACCCTCGACCGGCTCAGACGTGCAGGCGATCAGGACCCGCGCGGTCAAGGATGGCAATTCGTATCGACTCTCCGGGCAGAAGACCTTCATCTCCAACGGCCAGCATGCCGAGCTGATCATCGTCGCCGCCAAGACCGACCCGTCTCAGGGCGCCAAGGGCATCTCGCTCGTCGTGGTCGAGACCGAGGGCGCATCCGGCTTCGCCCGCGGCCGCAACCTCGAAAAGATCGGCATGCACGCCGCCGACACCTCCGAACTGTTCTTCGACAACGTGGAGATCCCGCCCGAGAACATCCTCGGTCTGGCAGAAGGCCGCGGCTTCTACCAGATGATGCAGCAACTGCCGCAGGAACGGCTGATCATCGCTTGCGGGGCGGTGGGCGCGATGCAGGGCGCGGTGGAGCGCACCATAGATTATTGCAAGACCCGCGAAGCCTTTGGCGGCCCGCTCACGCAATTCCAGAACACCCGCTTCAAACTGGCCGAATGCCAGACCAAGCTCACCATCGCGCGCAGCTTTGTGGACGAATGCATCAGCGAACACCTGCGCGGCGACCTCAGCGTCGAAAAGGCCGCGATGGCCAAGTACTGGACCACCGACACCCAGGGCGAAGTGCTCGACGACTGCCTGCAATTGCATGGCGGATACGGATTCATGCAGGAATACGCCATTGCCGAAATGTGGACCGATGCCCGCGTGCAACGGATCTATGGCGGCACCAACGAGATCATGAAGGAACTGATCGCGAGGTCGCTCTGATGACGCCAATCGCAGCGCATATCCCTGCCGTCGGCCGCCTCCGGCGGGAGTGTTTTTGGCAAGATGAAGCCAGGGGAAGGTCCACCCCGGCCCCGGTGCGCTGCTGCCTCGGGCGCCATGGCACCGGAACACGGGGCTTCACCTTGCACGGTCATCGGCTCTCCAGCCTGTTCCGCACCTCGAATCGTGACGCATTAACCTTAACGCCCGGTAAACAAGTCCCTTCATCTTGCCGGAAATACTCCACGGGGGTCCGGGGGTGTGAAACCCCCGGTCCGCATTTGCAAAAAGGGAGCCACCCATGAGTATCAAACTCCATTGCTTCGGCGAATCCGGCAATTCCTACAAGGCCGCGCTCGCGCTCGAACTCTCCGGCCTCGACTGGGAGCCGGTCTTCGTCGATTTCTTCAGCGGCGCTTCGCGCAGTCCGGAGTATCGCGCCAGGAACGTGATGGGCGAGGCGCCGATGCTCGAAGACGGTGACCTCTGTCTCACCCAGTCCGGCGTGATCCAGCAATGGATCACCGACCAGACCCGCAAGTTCGGCGGCAAGCCGGACGAGAAATACGAGGTGCTGCGCTGGGTCCTGTGGGACAATCACAAGCTCAGCTCGCCCGCCGGCATGACCCGTTTCCTGATGAACTTCCTGCCCCAGGACAAGCGCCCCGCCGACGTGATCGCCTTCATGCAGGGCCGCCTCAAGCCCGCCTACCAGGTGCTCGACACCCATCTTGCGGGCCGCGACTGGATCGTGGGTGACGGGATCACCAATGCCGATCTCTCGTGCTGTGGCTATCTCTTCTACCCCGAACCCTTCGGTTTCGACCGCAAGGACTGGGTCAATATCGACCGGTGGCTTGCCAACATCGAAGGCACGCCGGGCTGGAAACACCCCTATGACCTGATGCCCGGCAACCCGTCCGACAGGGCGTGACCGGAACCCGAGAAAAGGAGACGACAATGACCGACGCCTATATCTACGACACCGTGCGCACCCCGCGCGGCAAGGGACGTGCCGATGGCAGCCTGCACGAGGTGACCGCCGCGCGGCTCTCGGCCATCGCGCTCAATGCCATGAAGGAGCGCAACAACCTCGAAGGCCACGCGGTCGAGGACGTGGTCTGGGGCAACGTCACGCAAGTGGGCGAACAGGGCGCCTGCCTTGCGCGCACCGCCGTGCTGGCCTCGGATCTCGATGAATCCATTCCCGGCCTCTCGATCAACCGTTTCTGCGCCTCCGGGCTCGAAGCCGTGAATGTCGCCGCCAACCAGGTGCGCGGCGGTGCCGGCGACGGCTATATCGCGGGCGGGGTCGAATGCATGTCCCGTGTGCCCATGGGCAGCGACGGCGGCGCCATCGCGGTCGATCCGCAGATCGCCTTCGACCAGTATTTCGTGCCGCAGGGCATCGGCGCCGACATCATCGCCACCAAATACGGCTTTTCGCGCGACGAGGCCGACGCCATGGCCGTCGAGAGCCAGAACCGCGCCAAGGCCGCCTGGGACGACAAGCGTTTTGCCCGCTCGATCGTGCCGGTGCGCGACGTGAACGGCCTGCCGATCCTCGATCACGACGAACACATGCGCCCGGGCACCGACATGCAGTCGCTGGGCGCGCTGAAACCCAGTTTCCAGCAGATGGGCGAACAGATGCCCGGCTTCGACAATGTCGCCCTGCTGAAATACCCCGAGCTTGAGCGGATCAACCACATTCACCACGCCGGGAACTCCTCGGGCATCGTCGATGGGGCCGCCGCCGTGCTGATCGGCAGCAAGGAATTCGGAGAGAAACACGGGCTCAAGCCACGCGCGCGCATCCGCGCCACCGCCAAGATCGGCACCGACCCGACCATCATGCTCACCGGCCCGGTGCCAGTGACGAAAAAGATCCTCGCCGAGAACGGCATGGAGATCGGCGATATCGACCTCTTCGAAGTGAACGAAGCCTTCGCCAGTGTCGTGATGCTCTTTGAACAGGCGTTCGGCGTCGATCACGCACGCGTCAACGTCAACGGCGGCTCGATCGCGATGGGCCACCCGCTGGGTGCGACCGGGGCGATCATCCTCGGCACCCTGCTTGACGAGCTCGAGCGCGCCGACAAGCAGGTCGGCCTTGCCACGCTCTGCATCGGCTCTGGCATGGGCGCGGCCACCATCATCGAACGCGTGTGAGCGCAAAGGAGCACAAGACATGGCTGATTTCACAATGGAAAAAGGCGACGATGGCGTCGCTGTCATCACCTGGGACGTGCCCGGCAAGAGCATGAACGTCATGCGCGCCGACGCGCTTCTCGAGCTCGACAAACTGATCGACGACGCGCTCGGCGACGACGCGGTCAAGGGCATCGTCATCACCTCCGGCAAGCCGGACAATTTCGCCGGTGGCATGGACCTGACCGTGCTGGCCGACATGAAGACCAACGCGGGCGACGACCCGGCGCGCGGGCTTTTCGAGGGCGTGATGCAGATGCATGGCCTTCTGCGCAAAATCGAGCTTGCGGGCATGGACTTCAAGACCAAGAAGGGTGGCAAACCCATTGCCGCCGCGCTTCCCGGCACCGCCGCGGGCATCGGGCTCGAGTTGCCGCTGGCCACGCATCGCATCTTTGCCGCCAACAATCCCAAGGCCAAGATCGGCCTGCCCGAGATCATGGTCGGCATCTTCCCCGGTGCGGGCGGCACCACGCGGCTGGTGCGCAAGCTGGGCGCGATGGGCGCCTCGCCCTACCTGCTCGAAGGCAAGATGGTCGCGCCCGACAAGGCGCAAAAGGCGGGCCTCATCGACGAGGTGGCGGATGATCCGCTCGCTGCCGCGAAAGACTGGGTGCTGAACGCCAAGGAGGCCGACCTCGTCAAGCCATGGGATGCCAAGGGCTACAAGATGCCCGGCGGCACCCCCTATCACCCGGCCGGGTTCCAGACCTTCGTCGGCGCCTCGGCCATGGTCCATGGCCAGACCCAGGGCGCCTTCCCGGCGGCCAAGGCGCTGCTTTCGGCGGTCTACGAGGGCGCGCAGGTGCCGTTTGACACCGCGCTCAGGATCGAGGCGCGCTGGTTCACCAATATCCTGATGAACCCGTCATCCGCGGCGATGATGCGTTCGCTCTTCGTCAACAAGGAAGCGCTGGAAAAAGGCGCGGTGCGCCCCAGGGACGTGCCCGACCAGTCGGTCAGGAAGATCGGCGTTCTTGGTGCCGGCATGATGGGCTCGGGCATCGCGCTGGTCTCGGCCATGGCGGGGATCGAGGTCGTTCTGATCGACCGCGACGACGAGACCGCCGAACGCGGCAAATCCTACGCGGCGGATTATTTCGACAAGGGGATCAAGCGCGGCAAGGCCACGCCCGAGAAAAAGGAACAGGCGCTGGACCTGATCACCGCCACTGCGGACCTCTCGGCGCTCGAAGGTGCCGACCTGATCATCGAGGCAGTGTTCGAAGATCCCAAGGTCAAGGCCGACATGACCCAAAAGGTCGAAGCGGTGATCGGCGAGGACTGCATCGTCGCCTCCAACACCTCGACACTGCCGATCACCGATCTGGCCAAGGCGTCCGAACGCCCCGACCAGTTCATCGGCATCCACTTCTTCTCGCCGGTGGAAAAGATGCTGCTGGTCGAGATCATCAAGGGGAAAGAAACCGGCCCGCGCGCCGTCGCCAAGGCGCTCGATTACGTGCGCCAGATCCGCAAGACGCCGATCGTGGTGAACGACGCGCGGTTCTTCTACTGCAACCGCTGCATCATCCCCTATGGCAACGAGGCCACGCGCATGGTCACCGAAGGTGTCGCCATGCCGCTCATTGACCACGCGGCGCGGCAACTGGGCTTTCCGGTCGGGCCGATCCAGTTGGGCGACGAAACCTCGATCGACCTCGCCGCCAAGATCACCCGCGCCACCAAGGAGGCGATGGGCAATGAATACCCCGCCTCCGAGGCCGACAACCTGGTGTTCTGGATGGAGGAGCAGGGCCGCCTTGGGCGCAAGTCCAAGGCCGGGTATTTCGACTATGACGAAAGCGGCAAACGTCTCGGCTACTGGAAAGGGATGCTCGACAAGTATCCGCTGGCCGACGAACAGCCCCCCCTGCAAGAGGTGCAGGACCGGCTGATGTTCGCCCAAGTGCTCGAAGCGGTGCGCGCGCTTGAAGAAGGCGTGCTAGAAGACATCCGCGAAGGCGATGTCGGCGCCGTTCTCGCCTGGGGCTTCGCGCCGTGGTCGGGCGGACCGTTCTCGTGGCTCGACATCATCGGCGCGCCCTATGCCCTTGAGCGCTGCGAGGAACTGACCGCGAAATTCGGAGATCGCTTCACGCCCCCCGCACTCCTGCGCGAGATCGCCGAGAAGGGCGAGACCTTCTACGGCCGCTTCGCCCCGGATCAGGCCAAGGCCGCCTGAGTCGCAAGCGCGTCTCGCCCTCGCGGAATTCTGCGGGGGCGCGTTTCATGGCCGAGGTCAGGTCGGCGGGATAGAGCAGTCCATGTCCGAGGCCGTGTCGCGTTTGAATGGAAACACCCGCCCCGGCCTTGAGCCGGGGCGGGCAGTCTTGAATCCGTTCCGGTGCGACATGCACTGGGACGAGTTCACCTATTCGAACGCAATCGGCGATTGCCGCGCCCGGTTCACATGCAAACTGAACACGTCCGGCCGTGAATAATGTCCGGCAACATCGAATTTGCGTCGTGATGCGCGCGCGGCGGAAACGTTTATGTCCGCGACCAGCAACCCCTTTTCCCTGTGCATCGGGCCTGCGAACGGCCCGCCGAAAGGTTCGAACACGACCGCATCTCCGGGGTTGATCCATTCGTCGGCATTGGGAAACAGCTCGGCATGATACGGCACCGTCTTGGGCACGTCGGATGCCTCGATCGAGGTTGCGCATCCGATGACCCAGCACCCGCCTTCCCTTGCGATATGGCGCATGGTCGCCAGCCAGGACTCACCGCTGTCCCAGGTCGGGGCGACATAGATGTCGATGTTCTGCGCATAAAGCGCGAACCGGGCGAGCGGCATGAAGTTTTCCCAGCACAGCAGGGCCCCCACCCGGCCCACAGCGGTTTCAACGACCTTGAGCGTCGATCCATCGCCAAATCCCCAGATCATCCGTTCAGGGTTGGTCGGCATGAGCTTGCGGTGATTGTTCAAAAGACGACCATCCGCATCGATGATCGCAACGCTGTTGTAAAGCGTGCTGCCGCTTACGGCCCCGTCGATCTCCTGATGCCCCATCACGACCACCATGGCATGTTCGCGCGCCGCCTCCTTGAGGGGGGCCAGATCATCCTTGCCAAGATCGATCGAGTTCGCCTGCGACAGCGCGAAAAGCTCATCCGTCTTCTTCATGTCGGCCCCCGGCGAAAGGCGCCAGACAAAGGTGGGATAGCCGGGCAACCACGCCTCAGGGAAAACAATCAGGCCGCAATCCTGTGCCGCGGCCTCACTCATCAATTCGACCGCGCGTTCAAGCGATTTCACCTTGTCCATATAGACCGGTGGGTGCTGCACAACCGCTACTTTCATTGGATGTTCCTCCTGAACCAATGATCCACCCTACACTGTTCTTACCCTGCCGGTGGCAAATTCGCGCGGCGGCATCAAGATCGGTGCGGCGACCTGGCCCCTGACGCCGACGGCTTGCAAGTCTCTACCGACAGCGCTCAGTCGAATTCATAACCGAACCGCGCGACATCCTCGGCACAGATCGCCCCCACGAGGCGCCGGTCGGCGTCGCTGTAATAGCCACGGTAATCAGGTGCCCGCTCCGACCGGTTGGCCATGGGCAACTCGAGTCGAAAGCCCAGATGCGCCCAAAGCGGCGCGGCATCCCGCTCGAAATGCTCCAGCCGGATGTAAAGCCCGGCCTGCTCGGCACCGGCTGCGTCCCGCATATAGGCCGCATAGGGATTCGCCCGCGTCGCCGCCTGGGTCTTCGGATGGTTGAGGAATGCGCTGAAATCCGCGCATTGCGCAAGCCGCACCGCCGGGTGGTCAAAGCTCTGGTCGCGCAGCCAGTGGTAATAGCTCACCATCCGGTCCCACGGGTTGCGCACCAGCGTGAAACACAGCATGCCCGCGATCTCCCCGGCGCCGACAAGCCCTTCGATATCGGCCAGCGTCGAGTGTTTCCACAACCGCCCCCGGCTTTGCACACCGGCCAGTTTCTTGCGCCGTTTCAGGGCCTTGGGCGTATCACCGATCATGATGTCATCGCGCATCGCCCGCCCCTCCAGCGCCAGCGCCAGCGCCGTTCCCCCGGTCTTGGGGATATGCACGAAGATATAGGACCGGGTTCGCGAAATGATCATGGCGCAGACGCTACTGCGCCCCGCCGCGCCGGTAAAGCCCGCCCCGGCGCGGCCACCGGGCTTGCGGCAAGGACGGTTTTGTCAGATTGTGTAGCATCCGACCGAGAGAAACCTAAGGAAACCGCATGCGGGCGCTGATCGTCGAAAGCAAGGGCGCACTGGCCCGGCTCTGGGCGGATCACCTCACGCGCAACGGAATCGGTGTCGATATCGCCCACAACATCGACGAGGCGACCGCATTGATGCTGGAAAAGCCCTACCAGATCCTCGTGGTCGACCTCATGCTCGACGATCAAAGCGCGCTCGCCGTGGCCGATTTCGCAAGTTACCGCCACCCCGCCGCGCAGGTGATCTTCGTCACCAATACGAGCTTCTTTTCCGACGGCTCGATCTTTCAGCATTGCGCCAATGCCTGCGCCTTCGTGCAATCGGACACCCCGCCCGAAGACCTCGTGGCGATGGTCGCCCATTTCGGCGCACGCTCGGCCTGAGCGCGCCGCGTCAGAACCGCATCGCCGCCCGTCCATGCGCCGCCTCGAAGTCGATGACCGGCCCGATCGGCACGATCCGGTGCGGATTGATCGTCTCGTGGCTGTAATGGTAATGCCGCGTGATGTGATCCATATGCACCGTCTCGCGCACGCCCGGCCATTGATAAAGCTCGCGCGTATAGGCCCAGAGGTTGGGGTAATCCACAATCCGCCGCCGGTTGCACTTGAAATGCCCGTGATAAACCGCGTCGAACCGCACCAGCGTGGTGAACAGCCGCCAATCGGCTTCGGTGATCCGCGCGCCCGTCAGGTAGCGATTATCCGACAGATGCCGCTCAAGCCAGTCGAGCGTTTCAAAGAGCGGCCCCACCGCCGCGTCATAGGCTGCCTGGGTGGTGGCAAATCCCGCCTTGTAGACCCCGTTGTTGAGCGTGTCGTAAATGCGCGCGTTCACCGCCTCGATATCCCCGCGCAGATCCCATGGCCAGAAATTCTCACGATTGCCGGTGATGGCATCGAAGGCCGAATTGAACATGCGGATGATCTCGGCGCTTTCATTCGACACGATCGTTTCGGTCTCGCGGTCCCACAACACCGGCACCGTCACCCGCCCCGACATCTTCGGCTCGGCCTTGAGGTAAAGATCGCGCAGGAAGGCAAGGCCATGCAGCCCGTCGCCGGTCGCACCGGGGAAATCGTCGGCAAAGCTCCACCCCTCGTCGAGCATATCGGGATGCACCACCGACAGACCGATATGATCCTCCAGACCCTTGAGTGCGCGAAAGATCAGCGCGCGATGCGCCCACGGACAGGCGTATGAAACATAAAGGTGATAGCGCCCGCTCTCAGCCTTGTAGCCGCCCGCGCCGCTCGGGCCCGGGGCACCGTCCGGGGTGATCCAGTTGCGAAACACCGCCTCGCTGCGCCGGAATGCCCCGCCCGTGGATTTTGTGTCAATCCACCCGCTTTGCCATGTCCCGTCAACCAATTGGCCCATTGCCACACTCCTTGCCACTTTCGCATCACCTAAGCATTTCCCCGCGCCGGTCCAAGTCACGCGCCGCGCGCACCGGGGTCCGTATCCGTGCACAACGCCCGTTTCGCGGCGGGAATTGAGTTCATGGACCAATATTCCTATACGATAGGTCGGAATGCCCGGATCAAACGGCCCGGATGACACAGGTCACGCGACACAACCGGCCGGAATACCACCGGCCCAAAGGACAGGCCCATGATTCAGCCCTGGCTTCATATCGTCGGCATCGGCGAGGACGGTCCCGACGGGCTCAGCCCCGCCACCCGCGCCGTGCTCGAAGCCGCCGAGTTCATCATCGGCGGCGACCGCCACCCCACCCTGCCCGCTCCGATCGCGGCCCGGCGCATCGACTGGCCCTCGCCCTTCGCAGCGCTGGTCGAAACGCTCACATCCCTGCGCGGGCGCCGCGTGGTGATGCTCGCCACCGGCGATCCGCTGTGGTTCTCGGTGGGGGCGCGCGTCGGCCGCGCGATCGACCCGGCCGAAATCGTCTATCACCCGCAGATCAGCGCCTTTCAACTGGCCGCCGCGCGCATGGGCTGGTCGATGGCGGATCTCGAAACCCTCACCGTGCATGGCCGGCCGGTGGAACAGATGATCGCCTTCATCCAGCCCGATGCCCGCCTGCTGATCCTCACCACCGGCAGCGACACCCCGGGCCGGATCGCCCGTTTTCTCAGCGAACGCGGCTTTGGCGCATCGCGGATGAGCGTCTTTGCCGATATGGGCGGCAGCGACGAACGCCGCTTTGACGCGACCGCCGAGCATTGGTGCGATGAAGTGCCCGCCTTCAACACGCTCGCGGTGGAATGCATCGCGGCCCCCGATGCTGCGCTGCTGCCGCGCGTGCCCGGCCTGCCCGACACGATGTTTCGCGCCGACGAGACCATGACCCGGCAAGAGATCCGCGCCGCCACGCTGGCCAAGCTCATGCCGATGCGCGGCGCGCTGCTGTGGGATATCGGCACCGGCTGCGGATCGGTCGCGATCGAATGGATGCGCGGCGCGCGCCATACCCGCGCCATCGGGATCGAACCGCGCGCCGAGCGCCGCGCCATGGCCGCCGCCAACGCGCTGGCGTTGGGCACGCCCCGGCTCGAACTGATCGATGGCAGCGCGCCCGACGCGCTCGACGGGCTCGCCCCGCCGGACGCGATCTTCATCGGCGGCGGGCTCGATCACGCCACCTTCGACGCCGCCTGGGCCGCGCTGCGCCCACTGGGCCGACTGGTCGCGAACGCGTCCACCCCCGACGGTGCGGCGCTGCTTGCGGATCTGCACCGGCAACATGGCG
The DNA here is from genome assembly GCA_011389685.1 of Paracoccaceae bacterium. GTDB lineage: Bacteria > Pseudomonadota > Alphaproteobacteria > Rhodobacterales > Rhodobacteraceae > Aquicoccus. The sequence continues at coordinate 23,604 of JAABTV010000037.1, read as the reverse complement.
GACGCCTGGTCCGGCTCACGCTCGAACATCTCGACACGACGGGCGATTCCCCGGGCGCTCCCGGCCTCGCCCCGGTCACGCAATGGAGCCTGGTGAAACGCTAGCCCGGGGGCATCGTGCCAAATCGCTTGATAAATCCCCCTCGACCCGCAACCATCCGGTGATCGCGAAAGGAGGCACTTCATGGCACTGATCGCCCAGGACCTTCCGGAACGGGCCGACTATCCCGGCGCGCCCTGGCACAAGCATGTTCTGGCGGATATTGCCCAGCGCCTGCGCCCGCCGTCGGATTTTCCCTGCACGTTCTCGCAGAATGCCTTTCAACGCGGCCTGCTGCTGTTTTCCTTCGTCGACGGCCGATCCGGCAGCGACCTTGCATCCTTGCGCGCGGATCTCTGCGCCTATGTCCGGCTCAGCCGCGCATGGGATGGCCGGATCAACCACGCGCATCCGCTGGTGGTCGCGTTCTCCCGTCAGGCGACGGGAGATTGCGATCTTGCCGGGTTTCACGCCTTCGGCTGGCACATCCTTCAGGACTGGCATGACAACGATCCGGCGCCCTGGCCCGACGGGGTCGCTCGAAATCCGCAAAGCCCGTTCTGGTCGATGTGCTTTGACGGGATGCCGCTTTTCGTGAACATGTCGGCCCCGGCCCATCTCCGGCGCAAGAGCCGCAACCTCGGCGATCATTTCCTGTTCGTCGTCAACCCGCGCGAACGCTTCGACCTTGTCGCGGGCGACACGCCCGAGGGGCGCCGCGTGCGTGCGCTCATCCGGGCCCGGGCCGGGCGCTACGACGGCATGCCCCACGCGCCGGTTCTCGGGGCCTATCACGCGGGCGATCTCGAATGGCCGCAATACGGCGTGGCCGATGACAATGACACTCGCATCGGCACCTGCCCGTTTCGCCAGAACCCTGAGTCGCGCTGATCGCTGATCGTCGGGCGCGATTGCGGGGCAGTGATCCGTTGCCCCCGATGCCTGTCCCGTTGTAAGAACAAAGGATGAACACAGCGCTGTCACATGTCCCCCGGCGACGGGTGCTCTCGGTCTGGTTTCCCTTTTTCGGGGCGCAACGCCTGTTGTTGTCGCGCGACGGCGGGGGCGACCCGCTGGCGCCTTTCGCAACCGTGCAGGAGAGCGGGCAAATGCAGGTGCTGTGCTCGGTCTCTCCCAGCGCGGCCGAGGCGGGGCTGCGGGTCGGGCAGCCGCTGCGCGACGCGATGGCGATATGTCCCGCGCTTGTCACGCGCCAACGCGACCGGGCGGGCGAGGCTACCTTCCTCACCGAGCTGCGCCGCCGGGCCCTGCGCTTCTCGCCCTGGGTCGCACCAGAGGGCGAGGACGGGTTCGTGCTCGACACCACCGGCTGTGCCCATCTGTTCGGCAGTGAAGAGACGATGGTGCAAGCGCTCGTGGACGACCACACCGCGCCCGGCCTCACCGTCAGGGCCGCGATCGCCGATACGCGCGGCGCGGCATGGGCGCTGGCCCGCCATGCCGACCGGCGCGCGGCCCCCCATCGGTCCGGCGACATGATCGACCAGGAGGCCCGCGCCACCCGGTCGCGCGCCGTCAAGCGACAGGCCATGCCCCAGGGGCGCGCCGGCGATGGCAACCCCCCCCCCGGCGCGTGGCGGATCGCCCCCCCGGGCAAGATGCATGGCGCATTGGCCCCCTTGCCCGTCGCCGCCCTCCGTCTCGAGCCGGATATCGTCGAGAAACTGTCGCGCCTCGGCCTGCGCCGGATCGGCGATCTCATCGGCCAGCCACGCGCCGGTCTGGCGCGGCGGTTCGGCGAGATCCTGCCGCGGCGTCTTGATCAGGCCCTCGGGACCATGCCCGAACCGCTGTCACCCGAACAGCCCGAGACGCGGTTCAGCCGCAGCCTCGCACCGCCCGACCCGGTCACGACCCTGGATGAGGTGCTGGCCCTGTGCGACCGGGTGCTGCCGCCGCTGTGCGCCCTTCTGCAAAAGCATGGCCACGCCGCACGCATCCTGCAGTTTCACGCCATCCTGACCGACGCAACGGTTCGAACCTGTTCCATCACCCTCGCCCGCGCCAGCACCGACCCCGACCGGATCAGGCCGCTTCTGGCGCTCAAGCTGGACGGGATGGATACCGGTTTCGGAATCGACATGATCCGCCTTGTGGCGACCCGGACCGAGGCCGCGCCCGCCACGCGCACGCCCCATCCCCGGGCATGGACGGACCAACCGGCACCGGACCAGCCGGACGGGCTGAGCGATCTCGTGGCGCGGATCGGATCGCGGATCGGGATGGACAGGATCACCCTGCGCCACCCCGCCGAAAGCCATATCCCGGAGAAAAGCAGCCTGATCCTGTCGGCGGCATGGGCCGATCCCCATGGTGACTGGCCCGCCCCCGCCATGCCCGCGCGCCCGCTGTTGCTCTGGCGCCCCGAACCGCTGCGGGCGCAATCGGGATCGCCGCTGCGCAGCGGGTTTCACTGGCGTCGCAACAGGCATTCTGTCCAGGGCGCCATCGGCCCGGAACGGATTACCCCCGAATGGTGGACCGACGAGCCGGATTGGCGCTCGGGCACACGCGATTACTGGCATGTCACGCTCACCTCCGGCGAGCGGCTATGGCTGTTCCTTGCCCATGGCGACATGATTTCGGGCGGCTGGTTCTGCCATGGCCGGTTTGCCTGATCCCCCGGACCGGCACGCGACACGCAGGCTTTCGCTTGCCCCCGCGCCCGGCCGTGCTATCCCATGCGCATGGTCGAATGGAAGATCTCTGACGGGCTGACCGATTACGATGCGGCGCTGCGCTTCATGGAGGCGCGGGTCGCCGCCATCGCGTCGGGCACGGCCGACGAGTGCATCTGGCTGCTCGAACATCCGCCGCTCTACACCGCGGGCACCTCGGCACGGCGCGAAGACCTCACCGATCCCGACCGCTTTCCGGTGCATGAGGCGCGGCGCGGCGGGCAATATACCTATCACGGCCCCGGCCAGCGGGTGGTTTACGTGATGCTCGACGTGGGCAGGCGCGGCCATGATCTGCGCCGTTTCGTGGGTCAGCTCGAGGATTGGGTGATCGCGACGCTCGATCAGTTCAACATCCGCGGCGAGATTCGCCCCGGCCGCGTCGGCGTCTGGGTTCCGCGACCGGAAAAACCGGCCCTGCCCGACGGCACCCCGCGCGAGGACAAGATCGCCGCCATCGGCATCCGCCTGCGCAAATGGATCAGCTTTCACGGCATCTCGATCAACGTCGATCCCGACCTGGAGCATTTCTCGGGCATCGTGCCCTGCGGCATCACCGGCCATGGCGTGACCAGCCTTGTCGATCTCGGCCTGCCGGTGAGCATGGAGGATCTCGACAGCGCGCTCGAGCGCACCTTCGCGCGGGTTTTCCCGGTCATGGAGGGATGAGGCCGTTGCCCCGGAAACCGGTATCTGCGACAAATGATCCGCAAAGCCGTGCTTGTCAGGGACATGCACATGGTTATATCCATGCGAGAACGCCACCCATTTCTCAACGAAACGAGGTAAACATGAAAACGCTTCTGACCGCGACCGCCGCCCTTCTGGCCCTCGCCGCGCCTGCTTTCGCCGAAGGCGACGCCGCGAAGGGTGAGAGAGAATTCAACAAGTGCAAATCCTGCCACATGATCGAAACCGATGACGGCGAAACCATCGTGCGCGGTGGCCGGACCGGCCCGAACCTCTACGGCATCGTCGGGCGCGTGGCCGGCACGGTCGAGGATTTCCGCTATGGCAACGGGCTCGAAGCCGCCGCCGAGGCCGAGTTCGTCTGGACCGAAGAAGCCATCGCCGAATACGTCGAGGACCCGCGCAAATGGCTCGACGGACAGGGCTTCCCGAACCAGTCGAAAATGACCTTCAAGCTGCGCAAGGGGCAAGAGGACGTGGCGGCCTATCTCGCAAGCCTGACCGAAGCCGCCGAGTAAGCCGGCGCGCCCGGCGCGGCGCACAAAACACGGAATCATCGGACGGGGGGCAGAGGCCCCCCGTTTCCCGTTGTATTCCGGATGGTTGTCCAACGCGCCGGATTCGCCGTGTCTCGTTGTGAAGCCAGGGGGGTGCGACAAAATTATTTGATCTGGATCAATTTGACCCGTTGCCCCGCAAGGTCCCGCATTTTAAAACCAGAATGAGACCAGGGTGCGAAAACCACGCTTCGCACGTCCGAGACATTCAACAGGAGGCACCGCAGCATGGCAGATGCAGCCATTCACGGGCACGAACATGAAGACAACCGCGGCTTCTTCACCCGCTGGTTCATGTCGACCAACCACAAGGACATCGGGATTCTCTATCTCGTCGTCTCGGCCCTCGTCGGCCTGATCGCCGTCGTTTTCACCCTTTTCATGCGGCTCGAGCTGATGCACCCGGGCGTGCAATACATGTGCCTCGAGGGGTTCTATCTGTTCTCGACCCCCGAGACCTGCACCCCCAACGGGCATCTGTGGAACGTGCTGATCACCTATCACGGCGTGCTGATGATGTTCTTCGTGGTGATTCCGGCGCTGTTCGGCGGGTTCGGCAACTATTTCATGCCGCTCCAGATCGGCGCGCCCGACATGGCGTTTCCGCGGATGAACAACCTGTCGTTCTGGATGTATGTCGCGGGCGTGTCGCTTGGCGTGGCCTCGATGTTCAGCCCGGGCGGCAACGGGCAGCTTGGCTCCGGCGTGGGCTGGGTGCTCTACCCGCCGCTCTCGACGCTCGAAGGCGGCATGTCGATGGACCTTGCGATCTTTGCCGTCCACGTCTCGGGGGCAAGCTCGATCCTGGGGGCGATCAACATGATCACCACCTTCCTCAACATGCGCGCGCCGGGCATGACGCTGTTCAAGGTGCCGCTGTTCTCGTGGTCGATCTTCGTGACCGCCTGGCTGATCCTGCTGGCGCTGCCGGTTCTGGCGGGGGCGATCACCATGCTGCTGACCGACCGCAACTTCGGGACGACCTTCTTTGATCCCGCGGGCGGGGGTGACCCGGTTCTTTACCAGCACATCCTGTGGTTCTTTGGCCACCCCGAGGTGTATATCGTTGTCCTGCCGGGCTTTGGCCTTGTCAGCCACATCTTCGCGACCTTCTCGCGCAAGCCGGTCTTCGGTTACCTGCCGATGGTCTGGGCGCTGATCGCGATCGGCGCGCTGGGCTTCGTGGTCTGGGCGCACCACATGTATACCGTCGGCATGTCGCTGACCCAGCAGAGCTATTTCATGCTGGCCACGATGGTCATCGCGGTGCCCACCGGGATCAAGATCTTCTCGTGGATCGCGACGATGTGGGGCGGCAGCCTCGAATTCAAGACGCCGATGCTGTTTGCGCTGGGCTTCCTCATTCTCTTCACCATCGGCGGCGTCACCGGAATCGTGCTCAGCCAGGCGGGCGTGGACCGCGCCTATCACGACACCTATTATGTCGTGGCGCATTTCCACTACACCATGTCGATGGGGGCGGCCTTTACCATCTTTGCCGGGATATACTTCTATTTCGGCAAGATGACGGGGCGCCAGTATCCCGAATTCTGGGGCAAGCTGCATTTCTGGACCTTCTTCATCGGCGTCAACCTGACCTTCTTCCCGCAGCACTTCCTCGGGCGCCAGGGCATGCCGCGCCGTTATATCGACTACCCCGAGGCTTTCGCCTACTGGAACTACGTGTCGAGCTGGGGCGCGCTTCTGAGCTTTGCATCCTTCGTCCTGTTCTTCGGCATCGTGTTCTACACGCTGTTCCGTGGCGCCAAGGTGACCGAGAACAACTACTGGAACGAATATGCCGACACGCTGGAGTGGACCCTGCCCTCACCTCCGCCGGAGCACACGTTCGAACAGCTCCCCAAGCGCGAGGACTGGGACAAGGGTCACGCTCACTAGCGGCTTGTGACACGCGCGAACGGGGCCCCGGGATCAATCCGGGGCCCTTTTCCGTTCCGCCCCCTTTCGCGCGCTCTGCACCGGCCAAAAGATCAGGATCAGGAATGCCGCATCGCTGGACCCATGGACCCGACCGACGCCACGAGGTGGTTCTCTGGCCGCACCGGTCGCTGCCGCGCCGGGGCTTTGCCGCGATCATCCTCATGGCCTTCCTGCTGGCCACGGTGCCGCTTTACGGGTTGCTGGGGACCGTGGTCCTGTGGGGCCTGCTGCCGTTCATGCTGGTGGTTGTGGGGGGGCTTTGGTGGGCGCTCGAACATACCTACAAGACCGCCGAGATGCGCGAGACCCTGACCATCACGCCCGATCTCACCCGGCTTGTCCATCAGCCGGTCAAGGGCAAGGTTCTGACATGGGAGTGCAACACCTACTGGACCCGCGCCCATAGTCACGCCACCGGCGGGCCGGTCGAATTCTATCTCACCCTCACCGGGAGCGGCCGCGAGGTGGAACTCGGTCGCTTCCTCACCGAAAAGGAGCGAAAGGTTCTGTTTGGTGAGTTGCAATCAACCTTGCGCGAGATGCGCGACTCCTGAGCAAACCAGCCATGCTTCCGGTGGTTTCCCAAAACCCGACGCTGGCCAGGGCTCCCCGCGCAAAAGCGAGAGCTTTTTTTGGAGGTGATTCCGCAGTAAGCTGAACCGCAACCCTTGACGATACGAGCATTGACATGCGGTTCTTCGGTTATTTCCTCGCGGCGTTTCTTGCCGTCACGGCCCAAGGCAGCGGGCCGGCGGCTGAAACAAGTGCCCCGGATACGAGGAACGGTCTATTTTCGTCCCACGTTCTTCGAGGCCTTCTGGGCAATCAAATCAAGAATGAGAGCGACACGCGGCCTCTCGCGACCAAAGTCCCGCCCCGCACCCCCGTTTCAAAGGTTCCGACCACCCAGGCACAAACGATGCTGAACGACCTCGGATTCGATGCCGGTGTGCCCGATGGAATCGCCGGGCCCAGGACCCGCGCCGCGGTGATCCGGTTTCAGAAAGCGGCCCGGCTGCCCGGAACCGGCAAACTGGACCCGCGCACGGTGCATGTCTTGTCGCGCGCCCACCGGATCCTGAAGGTCCGGCCCGGCCTTTCCCCGGACGAAGCGATGCGCCGCGCCATCCCGGGAACCGATGGCACGAGACCTTTCACCGCAGCGGCCGCGCAAGCAAGCGTCACACCGGTCCGCCGCTTTGCCCATGCCGACGAATACCCGCCGGAGCGCTATCGCGGTTACGGCCTGATCGTGTTCAAATCCGGTGTCAGCAGTTTTGACCGCGAACGACACCGGTTCTTCTGTGAGGCGTATATGACCTCGATCCTGCATGTCCGCGCGATCGGCAAGGATGAACCGAACCAGTTCGTGACGATATGGCCACTTAAATCCCCTGCCACGGCTCGGGCCCTGAACGGCCGCTGGCGGGAACCGGCGTCCTCGATCTGCAATATCGCGATCGACGACTACGACAACGTGCTTGCGGCAAAAGCCATAGAGGCCGCCAAGAAGGCAGGGTTTGACGAACAAGGTGCCGGCCCGTTCCTCCTGGGTTGGCTGCCGGGCGCGAAATATGGTCAGGCCGATGCTCTCATCCTCACGCTCGATCTCAGCCATGTCGAGGATTACGAAATGGCACAATCCCTTTTCCAGGATTGGAAATACGACATACAGAGTGATCCCGACCTGCTCAAACCCGGGTTCCGCCTGGAAAAGCTGCGCCGCAAGGTTCGGCGCTGGAGCGACACGCGCGGGCCTGGACTCTTCTCGATCGTCTGGAGAGGTTGACGATGGATCTGGCGCGCCTCATTGGACGGTCCGGCATCGCGGGTGCCCTGGTTGGCCTGGTTTTCGCAACCTGGGTCAACCCGGCGACCAATCAGGGATTTGCCTTGCTGGTCGTCATCTGCGTGCTGGCCGCGATCATCATGTCGACCGGTCTGTCCGTAGCGATGCATGCCTACGCTCGCTTGCGTTCTCGTCCGGGTCGCAATGCCTCGGTCGGAAACGGGCAGCCGGGCGAACAGGCACCGGAAAAAGCACCTTCCAGCGCCCCGCTGGTCAAGGAGGCCACACCTCCTGAGCCCGCCCCCACGCAAGCGACACCCCCGGGCGCGCCCGCAACGATTTCCGATGACGACGGCGATACCGCTACCTCCGACTTCGATGATCGTGACAACGGCAAGGCCTGATTACACCGCCATGTCGGGCGCTTTCAGAAGCTCGACACCGTTGATCTTCCACGCGCCGTCCTGTTCGATCATCTGGTATTCCAGCAGGTGCAACGCGCCGCTTGCGTCGCGGATGCGCAGCTTTTGCCGGAGCTGGCCGTCTATCATCCGCAGTTCGAGAAACTCGACCTCGTCCGCGCGCCACACCATGGGATAGCCGCGCTGCACCATCTGGCCGAAGATCTGTGGATTGCGGAAAATGTCCTGGATCGTCGGGCTGGCGAAGTCGAAGGCGCGGGCAAGATCCTCGGCGCGGAAGGCTTCGATCTGCCGGGTGATGACGGTTTCGATCGCCGGGTTTCGCCCCTCGTCGGCCCCGGCACCGCGCACCGACATGCCGGCCACGATCAGGATGGCAAGAATGATCTGTTTCATCTGATGTTCCCCCTGTTTGTCCGTCGTTACGCAAGGGCCGGGAATTCGGATCACTCGCCGGACGACCAGAGAAACCGGAAGGCGCGGCGCAACTCGTCGGCGCCATTCCTGTCATACCATCGCCCATGGGCAAGGATCACACGTTCGGGCCCCCAGCCGATCATCGTTTCGACCGCGCGGCGCAACGCATCCCGATGGCCAATGAAACTGGCCCGCATATCGCGCGGCATCTTTCCATCCGGGTCGAGAATGCCACCAAGACGCGCCGCGATGCGCATCCACCACGGCAGGTTGCGGGCCTCGAAATTCTCGATCAGGTCGGTCAGGATCAGGGTCTTCGACGCCCGATGGAAAAAAACCGCCTCACGATGCACCCGGCTGCCCTCCACGATCATCTGCTCGATCTGCCCGGCCCAGGGGGCTTCGGCCACCGGCCCGAGATCGCGATCGAAGCGCAACGCCTTGCCTTTCTTCGCGGCCCGTTCCGCCACCCAAGGCGCGGCCCAGGCCAGCGCGTCGGGAAACGCCGCCTGCCACTCGGCGACATGGGCATAGTGAATCCAGTTCGGCGCGACCAGATGCACCACCGGGCCCAGCGCGGTCACCTCGCCGCGCAATCCCTCGCTGAGCCGGGTCGGCGAATGCACCCAGATATCGCCATTCGCCAGCCGCACCACCGTGGCCCGCGTCGAGAACGGCATGCCGTAGAACCGGATCAACGGGCCATCCACGATCCAGATATCCGGTGCCACCGGCTTCAGCGTGTCGAGCGGTTCATAACCTGTCGCCATGCCCCGTAGGGTGGGCAATCTGCCCACCATGCGTCAAAGGAATTCCCCGGCCAGCGCCTTTTCGATAAGTGTCCGGGTCTCCCCGACGCCGTAAAGCGCGATGAAGCCACCGAAGCGCGGGCCCTGGCTGGCGCCGAGGCAGACCTCGTAGATCGCCTTGAACCAGTCGCGCAGCGGCTCGAACCCGTGATTCTTGCCCACGGCAAAGACCACGGATTGCAGGAATTCCTCGTCCCCGAAATCCGCCTCGGGCAGGGGCGCGTCGTTGCCCATCGCGGCATTCTTGCGCGCGATCTCGTCGAGCGCCACATCGGCATCGCCCAGCGCCGCGACCAGCGCCAGCAGCGCCGCGCGTTCCTTGTCATCGGGAGCGCGATAGACCTTCTGCGGCTTCACGAAATCGTTGAAATAACGCACCGCATACCCCGCCGCCGCATCGAGGCCGGGATGGGTTTCGGGGCTGGCATCGGGGGCGTATTTGCCGATGAAGCCCCACAGCACGCCCTTGTCCTCGGCACTCGACGCGCTGGCGAGGTTCAGCAGCATCGAGAATGGCACAACCATGTCCGAGGCGGGCACATCGCCGTTGTGGATGTGATGCACCGGGTTCATCGCCTTCTGGGTCCAGTCCTGGCCCGGATAGGCGCGCAACTGCTGGTGATACTCGTCCATCGCCCGCGGGATCACGTCGAAATGCATCCGCTTGGCCGTCTTGGGCTTTTGATACATGAAATAGGAAAGGCTCTCGGTGCTGGCATAGGACAGCCATTCGTCGATCGAGATGCCGTTGCCGGAGGATTTGGAGATCTTCTGCCCCTTGTCATCGAGGAACAACTCATAGGTGAAATGCTCCGGCGGCTTTGCGCCAAGGATCGCGCAGATCCGGTCATAGATCGGCGTGTTGGTCGAGTGGTCCTTGCCATACATCTCGAAATCCACGCCCAGCGCCGCCCAGCGCGCGCCGAAATCCGGCTTCCATTGCAGTTTCACATTGCCGCCGGTCACCGGCAGGGTCCATTCGCGGCCGGTCTCGTCATCGAAGGTGATCTCGCCCCTGCTCCCATCCACATGTTTCATCGGCACATAGAGCACCCGGCCGGTCTCGGGATGGATCGGCAGGAAGATCGAATAGGTCTGCTGGCGTTCCTCGCGCAGGGATTTGAGCATGACCTTCATCACGTCGTCATAGCGTTCGGCCGCGCGCAAAAGCACCGTGTCGAACCGGCCCGACTTGTAGAACTCGGTCGCCGAATAGAACTCGTATTCAAACCCGAACGTGTCGAGAAACCGGCGCAGCATGGCGTTGTTGTGATCGCCGAAACTTGCATGCGTGCCGAACGGGTCGGGCACCGACGTCAGCGGCTTTTGCAGATGCCCGGCCAGCATCTCGCGATCGGGCACGTTGCCCGGTATCTTGCGCATCCCGTCGAGATCGTCGGAAAAACAGATCAGCCGCGTCGGGATATCGCTGATCGTCTCGAAGGCGCGACGGATCATCGTGGTGCGCAGCACCTCGCCGAAGGTCCCGATATGCGGCAGGCCCGAGGGACCATAGCCGGTCTCGAACAGAACATGCCCCTTCTCGGGCGGCGCCGCCTCATAGCGCTTGAGCAACCGGCGGGCCTCCTCGAAGGGCCAGGCTTTGCTGTTCATCGCGGCGTCACGCAGATCGGACATGTCTTCTCTCCAGATGCTCCCGCGTCCCTTACGCGGCAACTCGGGCGTTTCCTAATGTCTTTCGCGGGTCAGCGGAAGGGCAAGTTTGCGCCGCCCGACAGCCGAGAAGGGCGCAAGGCCCATGCAATCCGCTTGTTGCATGCACGGCGCCGGGTCAATATCAACACAGGATACACACTGGCGCACACAAGCCCCCAAGGACAGCCCGATGAACGACAACATTCCCCATCCGCTTTCGCCGCAGGACTGCCTTGTCGCGGTGATGATCGCGGTCTCCGCCTCGGACGAGAACATCCGCACGTCCGAACTGGTCAAGATCCAGTCGACGGTCAACCACCTGCCGATCTTTGCCGATTACGACATCGACCGGATGAACACCATGGCCCAGACCGTGTTTGACCTGTTCGAGCAGGAGGACGGGCTTGACGCGCTTTTTGGCCTCTTGCGCGACAACCTGCCTGAACGGCTGAACGAGACCGCCTATGCACTGGCCTGCGATGTCGCTGCCGCCGACGGCACGCTGGGCGACGAGGAACTGCGCCTGCTCGAGGAAATCCGCTACGAGTTCGATATCGACCGGCTCCATGCCGCGGCCATAGAACGCGGCTCCCGGGCGCGCCACATGACGGGCTGAAGCGATGCGGCTCGGTCTGGCTCTCGCGTCCTTCCTGATCCTTGCGACCGGTGAGGCGACGGCCGGCCAGATCGAGGCGCATATCGACCTTTCCGATCAGCGCATGACCGTCTCGCTTGATGGGAACGCGCTGCATGACTGGCCGGTCTCGACCGCGCGGACGGGCAAATTCACGCCGGTCGGGCTTTACACGGTGCAGTCGATGAAACGGATGCATTACTCGACGCTTTACAACAACGCGCCGATGCCATGGTCGATCTTCTTTTCCGGGAATTTCGCGATTCACGGCACCGACCAGACCGACCGCCTCGGGGAACCGGCCAGCGCAGGCTGCGTGCGCCTGCACCCCGAACACGCGGAAATCCTCTATCGGCTTGTGCTCGAACACGGGCGCGCGAATGCGCTGATCTCGATCGCACCCTGACCCATGCCCTGCCTGAGCGCGGCCCTGACCACGACCGGTGCGACACGCGCTGTCTCACGCGCCGTAAAGCGCCGCCCAGCGTTCAATCAGCTTTTGCTGCAATGTCTTGGCACGCGCATTCCATCCCCGCGCACCCGGCGGCCTCCCGCCGTCACTCTGGCCAAGACGGTCACGCCGCCCGACATTTGACGCAAGGATCGCAAAAGCGAGATCGCCGCCCCCCGGCGCCGTGGCATAGCCCGCCAGGCCGCTCACGAAATACAGCGTGCCGGTCTTGGCCTGCACCTTGATCGGATGGGCCTTGTTGACGCGCCCGTTGCCATCGCGCATCGCAAAGGGCTTGAGCATCGGTTTCAACGCCGCGCTGCGATGCACCCGCGCCAGCGCCTGCGCCATGTCCTGCGCCGTCATCCGCGACTTGTCGCTGAGGCCGGAATGATCGACCAGCCCGGCCCGTGCCATGCCCAGCGCCTGCGCGGCCCAGCGGTTCATTTCCCCGGCACTGTCACGCAAGCCCCCCACGCGCCCCTTGCGCTTGGCGGTTGCCGCCATTCCCACCATCTCGGCCATCAGGTTGTTGGAATATTTCAACATCCCCCGCAGGATGTCACCCAGTTCCAGGCTCAGATTCCGGGCCACCACCGTTCCCCCCGGCAGATCGGCGCGCTTGCGCGGCTCGGACAGCACGATGCCATGGCTGCGCGCGAGAATGCGCAGCACCTCGCCGGCGTATATCTCGGGCTGGCGCACCGGCAGCCAGCGCGCGCCGCCATTGCCCAGCGCGCCGCTCGCCACGGTCCAGTGATCGACACCGTTCTTTTCGGCATAGGTATAGACCGGCCCGCGCCGGTTCACGACCTGCATCCGTGCCACGCGCACCTCGGGACGATAGCGGCCGCTGCGTGCATCCATGCTCACCCGCCAGCCGTCGCTGCCACGCTTCCACTCGAAATGCACCCGGTTGTGGTTGAGGCTGAGACCCGAAATCGCCGGGTTGTATCCGGCATGTTCGGGCTGTGTGCGATCGACCGCGCGGACAAAGGGCAACGCGCCGCCCCAGACATCGAACCGCCCGGTGACCTCGCGCACCCCCGCCGCCTTGAGCTGTGCCGCCAGGTCGGCCAGCGCATCGGTGTCGAGCGTCGGATCGCCCCCGCCCGCCAGCACCAGATCGCCCTTGAGAACGCCGTTGTGAACCGGCCCCGTCGCAAGCAGCCGGGTGACAAAGCGATGCTTCGGCCCCAGCACATCGAGCGCGTAAAGCGCGGTCACGGCCTTGCTCACGCTCGCGGGGGGTTGCGACAGGCCCGCGTCATGCCCTTCGAGCATCTCACCGGTGCGGGTATCGACCACGGCAAAGCTCACCCGACCGCCAAGTTGCGCCGCCTCGATCAGCGCTGCCGCGCCCGGCACCGAGCGCTTGCTGGCCACCCTGGCGGCGGCCGTGCCCGCGCCGGGACGCAGCACCGGGCGCAACGATTGCCCCGGCGCATCGGCCAGCACCGGCCCCGCCGTCAGCCCGGCCAGCGCCGCACCCAGAAATCCCCGTCTCGAAAACCGTGACGCCATGATCGCGAATTAACCCCAGGTCCGGGCGCCGCACAACTCACAATTCGCGCATTGCCCTTGCCCGCCTTCAATCGATGGCTCGATCCGACCACGACCGCCTCGCCCCGGTCAAGCCCCTGTCAAGCCCCGGCACCGTCCCGCACCGCCCATTGCCCGCTGGCCCGAATCTCGCTCGACGAGATATCGACCATCGGCACGTTCACGAAACACCAGCGCGGCGCGGCGCCATGGGCCAGCAACCAGCTTTCATGGCTGCGCAACCGCGCATGGCGGTATACGTCGGCGGCCCTGGCATTGCGCGCCGCGATCCTTTGCCCGGGCCGCGCCAGCACCCCCACCGCCACGTTCTCCATGATCCAGCGCCAATCCTGCCATTGATCGAATTGCGCCAGGTTGTCCGCCCCCATCAGCCAGACAAACCGCACCCCCGGACAGGCCCGCGTCAGCGCCCGCAAGGTCTCGGCGGTGTATCGCGTGCCCGCCCTTGCCTCGAAATCGCTGATCCTGACCCGTGGGTGATCCATCACCGCGCGCGCCCGCGCCATCCGCTGACCGAGCGGCGCCGGCCCGCGCGTCTTGAGCGGGTTGCCCGGGCTGACCAGCCACCACAATTCATCCAGCGCGAACCGCTTGAGCGCCTCGCGGCTGATATGCGCATGGCCTTCATGGGCCGGGTCGAACGACCCGCCCAGCAACCCCACGACCCGGCCGTGGCGCAAGTATGGCAATCCCAGGCTCATCTGCGCGTTTGTGGCCGCCACCCCGACCGCTGTCAACGCGCATCGCCCCACCGCTTCATCTGACCGGAAAATACCTCGGGGGTGGCGACATGACGCCCCGCGTCTTGTCGCCTTGGGGGCAGAGCCCCCGCCCCACCCCGACATGCCGCCTGCCAGCGCCGCATTGCTCCTGCCCGCGCAAGCGACTATCTAGGCCGTCAACAGACCCAAACCGCACGAGGACGACGAGAATGGCATCCTATCAATACGTCTATCACATGCAGGACGTTTCCAAGACCTATCCCGGCGGCAAGAAATGCTTCGAGAACATCCACCTCAACTTCCTTCCCGGGGTGAAGATCGGTGTCGTCGGCGTCAACGGGGCCGGCAAATCGACCCTGCTCAAGATCATGGCCGGGCTCGACACGGATTTCTCCGGCGAGGCCTGGGCCGCACAGGGCGCGCGCGTCGGCTATCTTCCGCAGGAGCCCGAGCTTGACCCTGCGCTCGACGTGCGCGGCAACGTGATGCTGGGCGTGGCCGAGAAGAAGGCCAGGCTCGACCGGTTCAACGAGTTGGCAATGAATTACTCGGACGAGACCGCCGAGGAGATGGCCCAGCTTCAGGACGAGATCGACAGCCAGAACCTGTGGGATCTCGACGCCCAGATCGACGTTTCGATGGAGGCGCTGCGCTGTCCGCCGGACGAGGCCGACGTGAGCAGCCTTTCGGGCGGCGAGAAACGCCGCGTGGCGCTGTGCAAGCTGCTCTTGGAGCAGCCCGACATGCTGCTGCTGGACGAACCCACCAACCATCTCGACGCCGAAACCATCGCATGGCTGCAACAACACCTGATCGACTACAAGGGCACGATCCTGATCGTCACCCATGACCGCTATTTCCTCGATGACATCACCGGCTGGATTCTCGAACTCGACCGCGGCCGCGGTATTCCTTACGAGGGCAATTACTCGGCCTGGCTCGAACAGAAAGCCAAGCGGCTCGAACAGGAGGCGCGCGAGGACAAGTCCAAGCAGAAGACGCTCGAACGCGAACTGGAATGGATGCGCCAGTCGCCGAGGGCCCGCCAGGCCAAGCAGAAGGCCCGGATCAGCGCCTATAACGATCTGGCCAACCAGTCCGAGCGCGAAAAGCTCGCCCGCGCCCAGATCATCATCCCCAACGGAAAACGGCTGGGATCGAAGGTGATCGAGGTCGACGGCCTGTCCAAACACATGGGCGACAAGCTGCTGATCGAGGATCTCGACTTCGCGCTGCCCCCGGGCGGCATCGTCGGCGTGATCGGCCCGAACGGGGCGGGGAAAACCACGCTGTTTCGCATGCTCACCGGGCAGGAACAGCCCGACAGCGGCCGCATCGAATATGGCGATACGGTCTCGCTCAGCTATGTCGACCAGACCCGCGACGCGCTGCCCGACAACAAGACCGTGTGGGAAGTGATCTCGGACGGGCAGGACATCATCCAGCTCGGCGATGCCGAGATGAACTCGCGCGCCTACTGCTCGGCCTTCAACTTCAAGGGCGGCGATCAGCAGAAAAAGGTCAACCTGCTCTCGGGTGGCGAACGTAACCGGGTGCATATGGCGCGGCTCCTGAAATCGGGCGGCAACGTGCTTCTGCTCGACGAGCCGACCAATGATCTCGACGTCGAGACGCTCCGCGCGCTCGAGGATGCGCTGGTCGATTTCGCCGGCTGCGCGGTGGTGATCAGCCACGATCGCTTCTTCCTCGACCGCATCTGCACGCATATCCTCGCCTTCGAGGGCGATGCCCATGTCGAGTGGTTCGAAGGCAATTTCGAGGATTACGAGGAAGACAAGAAACGTCGCCTCGGCGCCGATGCGCTTGAACCCAAGCGGATAAAATACAAGAAATTCGCGCGCTGAATCGTGGCCGCCGCAAAACGCGGTAGGGTGGGTGGTTCCGGCAATCATGCCGGGTTCACCCACCCCCGGTCAAAGCCATTGCGTGGGTGAACCTTCGCATGCGCGAAGAACCACCCACCCTACTCTCCGAAATCGCCATCGGGCACCGGACCTGACCAGTCCGCCCCCACCCGGCCCCGAAGCACATCCCGATGAAAAGAGGAATAGGGCCAGTCCGCCGCGCGCGTCACCAGGCCGTGTTTCACCGGATCACCCCAGCAATACCGCATATGCGCGTCGAAATCCGCCGCGCCTCGGACATGATGCTCCCAGAAGCGGCGTTGCCAGAGCCCCCTTTCCTTCTTGTGTCGCTTGCTCGCCGACCGGGTCCGCTCATCCAGGCCATGCGCGAATCGCCCCTTGATCAGCCGCCACCTCGTCGAATAGTCGTTATCCCCCTCCGGCAACCGCCACAGGCAATGCATGTGGTCGGGCAGCACCACCCAGGCAACGATATCGAACGGCCGGCCCTCCATCGTCGCTCGCACCGCTGCGCGCAGCCGCACCACCTCCTCCACCAGAAGCGAAGACCCGCGCTCATCAAGGCGGGCGGTAAAGAAGACGGGCTTGCCCGGAATGTGCCAGCGGCGGTAGTTCGACATGCCCCGATGCTGCGGTATCCATGGTTAACGTCAGGTAAAATCTGCCATTGCTCTCCCAGCCACCGATTTCCCTTGCCATCCCTCTCCTCATCGTCCATACGCGGCGTTGCAGATGTTATTCTTTTTCGACCCACTGTCTCCCTTCACACGGCGTTCAGTCACTCGATCCAGACCAACGACGCCGGGTTGCCGCATTTCCGCGGGCAACGAAATGAATGGAGACTACGGATATGGCCAATGGCACCGTAAAATGGTTCAACGCAACTAAAGGCTTCGGCTTCATCGCACCCGAAACGGGCGGCAAGGATGTTTTCATCCACATCAGCGCGCTGGAGCGTTCGGGCCTCACCAGCCTCGCGGACGACCAGAAAGTGACGTTTGACGTCGAATCCGGCCGTGACGGTCGCGAATCGGCCGCCAACATCGCGCTGGCCTGAGCCTTTTCCCGATCACTCGGGACCAAATGATCGAACGCGGCCCCATCGTGGGCCGCGTTCTGCATTCTGCGCCACGCTGACCGCCCGTATCCTTCACGTTCGCTTCATCCGCGCGCTGCGTTAACCGCCTGCGCCCCGCATATCCGCAAATTCCCCGACAGCCGGGCGGCAGCCGGATGGTGCACGCGAGTCACCCTTCGATTCGGCCCGCTCCACAGGGCTTTAACGATTTCGTGCGATAGGGTAGGCAAGTATTGATATTTCCGCCCTGCATGACAAAATCGGATATAATCAACCCGTTGGGATCAACCATGTTCAACCGTCGCACATTCCTCGCCGCTGCCGCTTCCACCCTCGCCGCGCCCCACGTGGCCCGCGCCGCGTTCCAACTCGATCCGGTCTTCACCCCTCAAACCGTAAGGATTTCCGCGGCTTACACTCCCGGTCAACTCCTGGTCCTGCCCAAGGCGCATTTTCTCTACTTCATCACCGAACCCCGCCGCGCCCTGCGCTATGGCGTGGGCGTCGGCAAGGCCGGGCTGGAGTTCACCGGGACCGCCACGATCGACGTCAAGAAGAAATGGCCCACATGGCGCCCCACCGACGAAATGATCGAGCGCGAGCCTGGGACCTATGCCAAGTTCAAGGACAACGATTACGTCCAGGCCGGCGGCCCCGACAACCCCCTCGGCGCCCGCGCGCTCTATCTCTTCCAGAACGGGCGCGACACCTATTACCGCATCCACGGCACAACCCAGCCCAACTCGATCGGGCGCTCCGTGTCGAATGGCTGTATCCGCATGATAAACGAGCATGCGATCGACCTCTATGAACGGGTGCCGATCGGCACCAAGGTCACTGTCCTCTGATTTTGCAGGAGTTTTCCATGTCCTACACACTTGATCGCACTTTCACGGATGCCGGCTTCGATGAGGTCGATACCCGCACCCGAAAGGCCCTGTCGGATGCCGGTTTCGGCGTGCTGACCGAGATCGACGTCAAGGCCACGATGAAGAAGAAGCTCGACAAGGACATGGATGATTACCGTATCCTCGGCGCCTGCAATCCGGGATTGGCCTGGCAGGCCATCGGCCATGAACCAAAGCTTGGCACGATGCTGCCCTGCAACGTGATTCTGCGCGCCACCGATCACGGGGTCGAGGTTTCGGCGGTCGATCCGGTCGCTTCCATGGTCGCCATCGACAATGACGAACTCAAGAAGGTCGCCGCACAGGTTCGCGACATGCTTGAAAAGGTCGTCGCGGAGATCTGATCTGAACCGTCCCCCTCATGCGACTCACCCGATTCGTTTCTGTCGGCCGATCTCCGCTGCCGCACCGGGTTGCCTGTTTACCTGATGTAAACTTCTGTGTAATAAACTTTAGGTTGTATTGAGTGGAATCCAATCTCGCCACAACTCAACCCGTTTCCCGCCCTAATTCCGGCGCATTTGCGGTCGAAGTTGGTCAAGCAGGACAGGAAAACGGTCGACGAAAGGTTCGCAGATGGCATTTGTGGTGATCCTCCTCTCCAGTTTCCTTGGCGTTGTCGCCTCGATCACGGCACTTGTATTCTCTGACGCCACCTGGTTTCAGGCGCTGATGATCTATATCGCCGCATCCCTCGTCCCGGCAGCGCTGGTCATGGCCGGGGTCTACCTGCACATGCAAATCACGCGCGCCCTGACCATGCCTGACGATTCAACACGGGCACGTGCCACGCGCTGACCACCCGGATCACACGGTGGTTTTCACCCAGTTCACGATCTGCGCCGCAGGCATCGCGCCCGACTGACGCGCTTTCTCCCGTCCGCCTACGAAACCGGCCATTGTGGGAATACCGCGTATGCCGTATTTCGCCCCCGCTTCGGGATGCGCTTCGGTGTTCAGCTTGACCAGACGCGCCCGAGGCCCAAGCTCTTGTGCCGCCTTGGAAAACTCCGGCGCCATCGTCCGGCAAGGGCCGCACCATGGTGCCCAGAAATCCACCACCAGCGGCAGATCGTCATTCCGCGCAGCCTTTTCCAGCACCGCCAGATCGACCTCGGCCACCTTGCCCGTGATCAACCGCGCCCCGCATGTACCACATTTCGCCCCCGCGCCCAGCCGTTCCGCTGGCAGCCGGTTCACCTGTCCACAGTCGAGACAGATCAGTTTCCTGGATTGGGCCATATCAGCCTCCCGATTTCACATTCAAAAGAAAATATATGACGTGACCGACAAAAGAAAAGCCCCGTGAGCGGCTAAAATACCCGGTCGGTCAGGTTCTGCCGCCCCGCGATGATCGGCTTCAGAATCTCCGCCAGATCAGGCTCGGCCGCCATCATCGCCTCCAGCTCGTCCAGACGGTTCGTCGCCACCAATTGCAACGCGTCTTCGCACAAATGTCCATCGGCCCGGCGCGGCAACCGGGCCACCGGCTGGACCAGCTCTGCCTGCGCCTCGCCCACCCGCGCCCGCAAACCCGCGTGGTCCAGATCGGTCTCGGCAAAGGCATAAAGCCCCACGCCACGAGATGGCAACGGGTAGGTAAAAAGCGCCACCTCGCGCACCCCGCCACCCGCCATCAGCGCCGCGCGCACCGCCGCGCCGTCGCGTTCGATCCGGTCCTCGGTGCCCTCCCCGTCCGACCAGTTCATCAGCCGCCGGGTCACGAAATTATAGGCCCGCTTGCCCGTCGCCATCCAGACCCGCGTGGGCCAGGCCTTGTGCTCCAGCATCCGCCGTTCCGATGCGGTCAGAAGATGCGGCGCATAGCGGCGCTTCTGCTTCAGCAGGTGGCGCAAATCCTCCCGCGCCATCACCCTGAAAAGCTGACCCTTCCGGCGATGCACCGAGGCCAGTTGAAAGTCGATCACCGCCGCCCGGCCCTCCGGCGTCATCAACCAGTTCTGCGGCTTGGCGATGTCGTTATGCGTCACCCCGCGCCGCCGCATCGCGCGCAGGAGCCGTTTGGCATCGCGATACCATTCTGCGTGATCCGGCTTGGCCAGTTGCAAGGGCGTCCCCTGCGACCAGCTGCGCAACAACCCTTCGCGATCCACCCGCAACAGCGCAGGCGCGCCCTCGATCCCGGCAACCGCGCGCAACCCGGCGATCTCGCGCCGGGCCAGAACCCACGCCACCGGCCGCGCCCACCACGGCACCCCGTCGAGTTTGCGCAGCACCACCTTGCACTCCGGCCGCTCGGCGAGATGCCCCGATATGGTCTCCGAGAACACGTCGCGCTTGTGCACCGTCTCGGGAACGAATGTGATCGTGGTCTCGGCCATGCGTCACTCAAAAAGAAAATCCGGGGCCGTCATAGCCCCGGATCCTGTCACAGTCCATCGGATCGGATCAGTCGTTCTCGTTCGACCAGCCCGAAACCGCCTTCACTTCGAGGAAATCCTCGATGCCAAAGACGCCGCCCTCGCGGCCATTGCCCGATTGCTTCATCCCGCCGAAGGGCGCCCCCGCACCGCGCGGCTGGCCATTCATCTCGACCATTCCCGAGCGCAGCGCCCGCGCCATCCGGTTGAGCCGCGCCCCGTCCTGCGTCTGGACATAGTTGGTCAGGCCATAGGGCGTGTCATTGGCGATCTCGATCGCCTCTTCCTCGCTCCCGAACGGGATGATGGTCAGCACGGGGCCGAAAATCTCTTCGCGCGCGATCCGCATCTGGTTGTTCACATCGGCAAAGACGGTGGGTCGCACGTAATACCCCTTGTTGAGTCCCTCGGGCCGCCCGGTGCCCCCGGCGACAAGCCGCGCGCCCTCGTCGATCCCGACCTGGATCAGGTCCTGGATCTTGTTCCACTGGGTCTCGTTCACCACCGGGCCGATATGGCGGCCTTCTTCATGGGGGTTGCCCACCTTGATCGAATTGGCCACGCTGGCCGCCTCTTCCACCACCTGGTCGTATTTTTCGCGCTGCACCAGCATCCGGCTGGGCGCGTTACAGCTCTGGCCCGAGTTGTTCATCATGTGGATGACACCGCGCTTGACCGCCTTTTCATCGGCATCGGCAAAGATCACGTTGGCGCCCTTGCCGCCCAGCTCAAGATGCACTTTCTTGAGCGTATCGGCCGCCGATTTCGAGATCAGCCGCCCCGCCCGGGTCGAGCCGGTGAACGAGATCATGTCGACATCGGCATGCGCCGAAAGCTGGCTGCCCACGCCCGCACCGTCACCGTTCACAAGGTTGAACACGCCCTTCGGGAACCCCGCCTCGTCGATCATCTCGGCGAAAAGCATCGCATCGAGCGGCGTTTCCTCGCTGGGTTTGAGGATCATCGTGCAACCGGCCACCGCCGCCGCCCCGAACTTGAGCGTGATCTGGTTCATCGGCCAGTTCCATGGCGTGATCAGCGCGGTCACGCCCACCGGCTCGTAAATGATCCGGTCATTGGGGGCATGATCGCCCAGCGGACGGATCATCTCGAACCCCTTGGCCGCGCGCACGAAATTCTTGAGATGGCCATAGCCCGCGCCCCATTGCTGGGTCTTGGACATCTCGATCGGCGCGCCCATCTCCATGGTGATCGTCTGCGCCATGTCCTCGGCGCGGGCCTTGTAGATCTCCATCAGCTTTTCCAGAAGCGCGATGCGCTCTTCCTTGGGCGTGGCCATCCAGCCGGGAAAGGCCGCCCTCGCCGCGGCCACGGCCGCATCGGTATCAGCCTGCCCGCCCAGCGAAATCACCGCTGCCGGTTCTTCCGTTGAAGGGTCGGTCACGTGATGATCACGGCCCTCTTTCGGGTCCACCCATTCACCGTTGATATAGAACTGACGCTTCTCGATCATCTGGTCTCTCCCATTCTCAGCGCGGGCAAGATCGCCCGGGAATCCGGTCTCGCGGCACTGTGTCACCCCGGCCGCCGCGCTGCAAGACAGGGGGTGTAAAACGCTGCGGAAGATAATATCTCAAGCATGGAAAAATTGACCAAGACCCGAAAGGAGACTCGAAACATGGGCATTCGCATCAACGACACCGTCCCCGACTTCACCGCCGAAACCGATAAGGGCACGATCCGTTTCCATGACTGGATCGGCGACAGCTGGGCGATCCTGTTCTCGCACCCCAAGGATTTCACGCCCGTCTGCACCACCGAATTCGGCGCGGTCGCGCAATTGGCCGAGGAGTGGGAAAAACGCGGCACCAAGGTGATCGGCCTGTCGGTCGACGACGCCGAGGAGCATGTGAAATGGAAATCCGACATCTCCAGCTATGCCGGGACCGAAGCGGGCTTTCCGATCATCGCCGACACCTCGCTTGAAGTATCCAAGGCGTTCGACATGCTGCCCGCCGATGCCTATCTGCCCGATGGCCGCACCGCCGCCGACAGCTCCTCGGTCCGGTCGGTTTTCATCATCGCACCCAACAAGAAGGTGCAGTTGACCATGACCTATCCGATGTCCGTGGGCCGCAACTTTGCCGAGGTGCTGCGCGCCCTCGATGCGCTTCAGGCCACCTACGAAACCCCCATCGCCACCGGGGCGAACTGGGTCAAGGGCCAGGACGTGATCGTCGCGCTCACCGTCTCGGACGAGGACGCCAAGAAGAAATTCGGCAATGTCGAATTCAAGCTGCCCTACCTGCGCACCACCGCCGACCCCAGCTGATCCGCCGCCGGCAGAGCGAAAAAACGGGCCCCGGCACATCTGCCGGGACCCCTTGTAACTCGGATCAGGCGGAAATCAGTCCGCCGCTTCCTCGTTCTTGACTTCCTCGCCGGTCTCCTGATCGACGACTTTCATCGACAGGCGCACCTTGCCACGATCATCAAAGCCCAGAAGCTTGACCCAGACTTCCTGACCTTCCTTGAGCACATCCGACGGATGGTTCAGGCGGCGGTTCTCGATCTGGCTGACATGAACCAGCCCGTCGCGCTTGCCAAAGAAGTTCACGAAGGCGCCGAAATCGACGATCTTGACCACCGTGCCCTTGTAGATGCCACCCTCTTCCGGCTCGGCCACGATCGAATAGATCATGTCATAGGCCTTCTTGATGGCGTCCCCGTTGGGCGACGCGATCTTGATGATGCCTTCGTCGTTGATATCGACCTTGGCGCCCGAAACCTCGACGATCTCGCGGATCACCTTGCCGCCCGAGCCGATCACTTCACGGATCTTGTCGGTCGGGATCTGCATGGTCTCGATGCGCGGTGCGTGCACGCTGAACTCACCGACATCGGAAAGCGCCTTGTTCATCTCGCCCAGGATGTGCAACCGCCCATCCTTGGCCTGTGCCAGCGCCTTTTCCATGATCTCGGGCGTGATGCCCGCGACCTT
>JAABTV010000036.1 GCA_011389685.1 Paracoccaceae bacterium | reverse complement strand
TCGCGTTAACCCAACCGCACGCCGCGTCAACACCTGCGCCGCCACGCGATTCGGGCGCGGGGGGTGCACGCATTGCAGCCGGGCAGCAGCCGGGAAACACCCCCCTGTTATCAAGGAATTGGCCGCGTTAACCCGCCCCCGCGCCGCCTCTGTCCAGCGGCAACAGATGCGCCACCTCGGCCTCGCCCTCATCGAGCAGGTAATCCAGAAACGCCTGCGCCGCGTTCGACAGATGCTTGCCCCGCCGGTGCACCGCATACCACCGCCGCCGCAACGGAAACTGCACCACATCCAGCATCACCAGCTCGCCCGCCGCCAGTTCCAGCCGCAGCGAATGCAGCGACAGGAACGCCACGCCCAGCCCCGAAATCACCCCCTGCTTGATCGCCTCGCTGTCATCGAGCTCCATATGCGCGGGCAGGGCGATCCCCTCGGCGGCGAACAGCCGCTCGACCGCCCCGCGCGTGCCCGAGCCGGGTTCACGCTGGATGATGGCCTCTTGCGCCAGCCGCGCGAGGGGGATTTTCTGGCGTTTCGCCAAGGGGTTGTCGGGGCGGGCCACGACCACGATCACGTTTTCCAGGAACGGATCGTCGCGCACGTCGAACCCCTCGGGCACCTGGCCGGTGACATAGATATCGTCCTCGTTGCCCATGAGCCGCGCCAGAAGCGTGTCGCGATTGGTGATTTCAAGCCGGGGCGCCACCTGCGGATAACGCCGTGTGAAACTGCCCAGAAGCTGCGGCAGCACGTATTTGGCGGTCGAGACCACGCAGAGCTTGAGCGGACCCGCGATCTCGCCGCGCATGTCGTCGAGCGTGGTCTCCAACCCGTCGATCCGGCCGAGCACATCGCTGCAGGCCGCGAACACCGCCTCGCCCGCCGCGGTGAGATGCATCGTCTTGCCGATCTGCTCGGTAAGAAAAACGCCAAGTTTTTCCTCCAGCCTCCTGACCTGCATCGAAACCGAAGGCTGCGTCAAATGCACCTCCTCCGCCGCACGGGTGAAACTGCGATGCCGCGCCACCGCGGCAAACAGGCGCATCTGCTGAAGAGTCGGATGGATCATGGCGCGGGTTTTTCCTGCGGTTTCGGGGCGGTTCGCCTGTTTCGGGGTCTGGAATAGAGGTTTCTATATGATAGACATAAAAACAATTTAGTGTCCATTATTCTTGTTCTGGCCTAGCCCTGATCCGACCACGCAATGCGCGAGACGATCGGAGGAGAGTTGATCCATGGCCAAGACCTATAGCGCGGGGGTGAAGGACTATCGGGAAACCTACTGGATGCCCGATTACACCCCGAAAGACACTGATTTCCTTGCCTGTTTCAAGGTGATCCCGCAGGAGGGCGTGCCGCGCGAAGAGGCGGCGGCGGCGGTCGCGGCGGAAAGCTCGACCGGCACCTGGACCACGGTCTGGACCGATCTTCTGACCGATCTCGACCATTACAAGGGCCGCGCCTATGCCATCGAGGACGTGCCCGGGAACGACGAAGCCTTTTACGCGCTCATCGCCTATCCCATTGATTTGTTTGAAGAAGGTTCCGTTGTCAACGTGCTGACTTCGCTTGTCGGCAACGTGTTCGGTTTCAAGGCGGTGCGCGCGCTCAGGCTCGAGGATGTGCGCATCCCGCTGGCCTATGTGATGACCTGCGGGGGCCCGCCGATGGGCATCCAGGTCGAGCGCGACATCATGAACAAATACGGCCGTCCGCTGCTGGGCTGCACGATCAAGCCCAAGCTGGGCCTCTCGGCCAAGAATTACGGCCGCGCGGTCTATGAATGCCTGCGCGGCGGGCTGGATTTCACCAAGGATGACGAGAACGTCAACTCCCAACCCTTCATGCGCTGGCGCCAGCGGTTCGATTTCGTGATGGAGGCGATCCACAAGGCCGAACAGGAAACCGGCGAGCGCAAGGGCCATTACCTCAACGTCACCGCCCCCACGCCGGAAGAAATGTATAAACGCGCCGAACACGCCAAGTCCCTGGGCGCGCCGATCATCATGCATGATTACCTGACCGGCGGGTTCACCGCCAACACCGGGCTGGCCAACTGGTGCCGGGACAACGGGATGCTGTTGCATATCCACCGCGCCATGCATGCCGTTCTCGACCGCAACCCCAATCATGGTATCCATTTCCGGGTGCTCACCAAGATGTTGCGGCTTTCGGGGGGCGATCATTTGCATACCGGCACGGTGGTGGGCAAGCTTGAGGGCGACCGGGAATCGACGCTGGGCTGGATCGACCTGCTGCGCGAGCGCTACATCAAGGAAGACCGCGCGCGCGGGATCTTCTTCGATCAGGACTGGGGCAGCATGCCGGGCGCCTTCGCGGTGGCGAGCGGTGGCATCCATGTCTGGCACATGCCCGCACTGGTCACGATCTTCGGCGATGACGCGGTTCTGCAATTCGGTGGCGGCACGCTGGGCCACCCGTGGGGCAATGCGGCGGGGGCCGCGGCCAACCGCGTGGCGCTCGAGGCCTGCGTCGAGGCGCGCAACCGGGGCGTGGCGGTCGAGCAGGAGGGCAAGGCCATCCTGCAGAACGCCGCCAAGTCGAGCCCCGAGCTCGCCATGGCGATGGAGACCTGGAAAGAGATCAAGTTCGAGTTCGACACGGTCGACAAGCTCGATGTGCAACACCGTTGATCCGGGTGGCCCCTGTGGGGCTGTCCCTGAAATCCAAGAAGGACCGAGACCATGAGTGAGATGCAGGATTACAAATCGAGCCTGAGCGACGTGACGAGCCGCAAGTTCGAGACATTCTCCTACCTGCCCGAAATGGATTCCGACGCGATCCGCAAACAGGTGGAATACATCGTGAGCAAGGGCTGGAACCCGGCGATCGAACATACCGAGCCGGAAAACGCCTTTGGCCATTACTGGTACATGTGGAAACTGCCGATGTTCGGCGAAACCGACATCGATCGCGTGTTGGCCGAGGCCGAGGCCTGCCACAAGGCGCATCCGAACAATCATGTGCGGCTGGTGGGGTTTGATAATTACAAGCAGTCCAGGGGCACCGAGATGGTGGTCTATCGCGGCAAGCCGGTCTGATCGCGGAGCGCGCGGCGATGAATTTTCGCCCGGCAAGCCGGTCGCGACAGGCGGGGGGCCAGCCCCCCGGGTGCAAAATCCCTTCGGGATCTTGCACCCACCCCCCGGAGTATTTTCAGCAAGATGAAACAGGGGATTTGTGAGGAGAGGGTCGATGAGCATGCATGATGCCAGCCCGTTCGAGGTAAAGAGCGAACCGTTCTATCGCGCCGTGGCCAATGAGCAGGCGCTTTACGAGGCGGCCTACAAACGGCGGATGCCGGTCATGCTCAAGGGGCCGACGGGCTGTGGCAAGTCGCGGTTCGTGGAGTTCATGGCATGGAAACTGGGCCGGCCGCTGATCACCGTGGCCTGCAACGAGGACATGACCGCGAGCGACCTGGTGGGGCGCTTCCTGCTCGACAAGGACGGGACGAGGTGGCAGGACGGGCCGTTGACCATGGCGGCGCGGATCGGGGCGATCTGCTATCTCGACGAGGTGGTCGAGGCGCGCCAGGACACCACGGTGGTGATCCATCCGCTGACCGATCATCGCCGGGTCCTGCCGCTCGACAAGAAGGGCGAGCTTGTCGAGGCCCATCCGGACTTCCAGTTGGTGATTTCCTACAACCCCGGCTACCAGTCGCTGATGAAGGATCTCAAGCAATCGACCAAGCAACGTTTTGCGGCGCTTGATTTCGACTATCCCGAGGCTGCGATCGAAGCCGAGATCGTGGCCCGCGAGGCCGGGGTCGATGCGGGCCAGGCCGAACGGCTGGTGCAGGTGGCGCACCGGACCCGCAATCTCAAGGGGCATGGGCTGGATGAAGGGATATCTACGCGGCTTCTGGTCTACGCGGGCCAGATGATCGCCGAGGGTGTGGATCCGGTCGCGGCCTGCCAGATGACGCTGGTGACGCCGCTGACCGATGATCCGGACATGCGCCAGACCTTGCAGGCGGCGGTGGAGACATTCTTCGTCACCTGAGGCGGGAGCGCATGATGCCGGTCAATCTCGATGAGTATCGCGACTGCTTCGCCAAGGCGCCGCCCGAGCTGTTCGACACGCTTGAGGCCACGTTCCATGACGCGGCCCGGGTGATGTCGATGGCCGGGCTTTCGGATTACATGGAAGGGGCAAAGGGTCTTTGTGCGCTGGGGCGCGGTCATGATCTGGTGCTGGCCTATCTCGAGAACATGCCGCTGGTCGCGAGGGAGGTCGGTGAGGACGTGATCCGCGATTGCGTGGGTGCGGCGCTCAGGCTTGCGTCGATGACCAGCGGCGAGGTGATTGCCCTGCTCTTTGCCTCGCTGCCGACGGTGGCGCGGCGACTGGGCGATGGCGAATTGCTGAGCGGCTATCTCAACCTCGTGCATCAGCTTTCGGCCAGGGCGTCGCGGGGGCTGCGGCCCTTGCTGGGCAATATAGATGAATTGTTGAGCAAGCTGACGCTGTCGGGGTTGCGCCGCTGGGCCAGTTTCGGGGCCGATGCCTATCGCCGCGATCCGGGCAACCTTGCCGCCTATTTCGCGCTGGAAAGCGCCGATAGCCGCAAGGTTCTGCAAAGGGAGCGCAAGGGCACGCTTTTCATCGACACGCAGCGTAAGCTCAATTTCTATCTGCGCGCGCTCTGGGGGCGGGATTTCTTCTTGCGACCGGTGGCGGCGGATCATGAGGGGTTCCGGCCTTATCTCGAACAGCACGTGATGCACCTGCCGGACGCACTGGACGATCACGATGCGATTTCGGGGCCCGATCTCTATCGTGCGATGGCCGCGCATCAGGCGGCGCATCTGGTCTATTCCAGGGCGGCAATATCGGCCGAACAACTTTCGCCGGCGCAGATGTTCCTTGTCGCGCTGATCGAGGATGCAAGGGTCGAATGGTGCGCGGTGCGAGAGTTTCCGGGATTGGGAAAGCTGTGGGCGCGCTGCATGTCACCGGGACATGCGGGCGGTTGCGAACACGGGACGGTGGGGTGGCTGGAGCGCTTCGCGCGGCTGCTGAATGATCCTGCGGCGGTGACGGGTCATGCGGCGCTCGATGCGTTGGGGGCGAGGTTTCATGCCGAGATCGCGGCCCGCTGCGATGATCCGATGTTCAGCTGGGACATGGGGATGGAGCTGTTTCACCTGTTTGCGGCAAGCCGCGACGTGCCGTCCTTGCGCATTCTCAACACGATCCGATTGCCGCATCGTTGTGACAACCGCTTTGTCTGGGCGTTTGAGGCATTCGACTGGAACAAGGGGGTGGAGTATGTCTCCGCCAGCCAGCGGCAGGTGCGCAAATACGTGTCCGTCATGGAAATGGCGCATGAGGTGGATGCGGAACTGGCCGGGGATGACGCTCAGGAAATCTGGGTCTGCAAGGACGAGTTTCGCCCCTATGAAGATGCCGGCGAGGCGGTGACCAGTTTCAACGAGATGTGGGGAAAGGAGCCGATTTCGGCCCCCTGTCACTATCCGGAATGGGATTATCAGGTGCAGTTGTTCCGTCCCGACTGGGCCACGGTATTTGAGCGCCGGCCCGGCAAGGGAGACCCGGACGAGATCGAGCGCATCCTCGACGATCACAAGCCGGTGGTGCAGCGGATCAGGCGGATCGTCGACATGCTGAGCCCGGCGGGTGTCGAGCGGCAAAGGGGGCTGGAGGATGGCGACGAGATCGACCTCAACGCCGCAGTCGATGCGATGATCGCCATACGGATGGGTGAGCAGCCGTCGCAGCGGATCACCATGCGCAACGTGATCAAGAGCCGCGATCTGGCGGTGACGGTGCTTCTGGACCTGTCCGAAAGCACCAATGACCGGATGGAGGGCAGCGACAAGACCGTTCTGGAACTTACCCGCGAGGCGGCGGCGCTGGTGGCGACGGCGATCGACGGTATCGGCGATCCCTTCGCGCTGCATGGTTTTGCCAGCGACGGGCGGCATGATGTGCATTACTGGCGGTTCAAGGATTTCGGCGAAAGGTTCGACGCCGAGAGCAAGGCGCGGTTGCAGGGCATGCGGGGGGGGCTTTCGACCCGGATGGGGGCGGCGATGCGCCATGCCGGTGCGCTGCTTCTCAAACAACCCGAGCGGCGCAAGCTGTTGATCCTTGTCACCGACGGCGCGCCCGCCGATATCGACGAACGCGATCCCCAGCATTTGCGCCATGACGCGCGCAAGGCTGTCGAGGAGCTCTATTCAAAAGGGGTTCACAGCTATTGCCTGACCCTCGATCCGCATGCCGATACATACGTGAAACGCATATCCGGGGCGAACAACTACACGATCGTCGATCACGTGGAGCGGTTGCCGGAAAAGCTGCCGCAGCTTTTTGCGAGTCTCACCAGTTGAGGACGAGTCATGGCGGGGCTGATGTCAGGCGGTTTCGCCCTCATTGTGCCGTCGCAATGGTGCGCGACTTCGAGTGTTACCCGCATCGGTCGTCTTCCGCAGCAGGTTCAGCAATTGCGCTTTCTCAGTATCGTCCAGCCCGGAAAGGATGTCGTTCTGAAGGGCGCGGATATGCGGGGTCACATGCTGAAAAAGAGCCTCGCCCTCTTGTGTGATGGTCAAGGCGCGCGCACGGCGGTCGCGCGCCGACATGCCGCGAAGGATCAGCCCCTTGCCCGCCAGCCTGTCCACGACTCCGCCGATCGTGGCCTTGTCATAGGCAATGGCACCCGCCAGCGTCGCCTGATCTATCCCCGGGGTTTCGCGAATGGATGACAGGGCCGCATATTGCACCGGCGTCAGTTCGATCCCGATCTCGGCCATGCGCTCGGAGAAGACGGCCATCGAGATCTGGTTCAGGCGGCGGATCAAGTGTCCGGCCATGTCATAGATTTCGTTCACACCCGACTCCGTTTGCCATTGTGGGAAGAGTAGCCTTTGATAAGTATACATGCAAATTTGACGAACGTGAATTTGGTATGTATGCATACTAAAAATCAGGGTGAGGAGGAACCGTCATGTCGCAGAAATTGGGAACGCTCGAAGATCTGCCCGAGGATTATCGGGCGGACATGCAAAAGGCAGGGGTCGCGCCCTTGTGGCCGATGATGCGCAATGTGCTGCCGCATGGTGCGCCCAAACCGCAAACCGCGGCCGGGTATTGGAATTACCAGGATATCCGCCCGCTTCTCATCCGGGCGGGCGAATTGACCCCGGTGGAGAAGGCCGAACGCCGGGTTCTGGTGCTTTCTGATCCGGGGCGCGGCGTGGGGGCGATGCAGGCGACGGCCTCGATCTATCTGGGGCTTCAATTGCTGCTGCCGGGCGAGACCGCGCCTGCACATGTGCATACCCCGTCGGCGGTGCGGATCATCGTCGAGGGCAAGGGCGGGTTCACGGTAGTCGATGGTGAGAAGCTGCCGATGGAGGAGGGCGATCTGGTGCTGACGCCGGGGGGCGAGTGGCATGACCACGGCCACGAGGGGGAAGAGCCGGTTGTCTGGCTCGATGCGCTGGATCTCCCGCTTTTCTATTACCTTGAAGGCTCTTACGCCAAGGAAGGGCCGCTTCAGGGGCAACGCAACCGCCCGGATGCCAGCCAGGTGGAATATCTCTCGGCGGGACTCGCGCCCACGCGCAAGCTGGGAGCAGGGGTGCGACGCTACCCGATGATGCGCTATCCTTGGGCGCGAACCGAGGCGGCGCTGCGCGAGATGGCGGCCTATGGCGGCGACGAGATCGCTGAGCTGGATTACGTGAACCCAGAAACCGGCGAGGATATCCTGCCCACCATGGGCTTTACCGCCATGATGCTTCCGGCAGGGTCGAAACACGAGCCACCCCTGCGATCCTCTTCGGCGGCATTCCACGTCATTCGGGGCCGTGGCAGGACGCGGATCAATGGCGAGATATTCGAATGGGGGCCGAAAGACACGTTCAGCGTGCCGGTCTTTTCCGAAATCACCCACGAGGCGGACGGGGACTCCTTTCTGGTGCGCGTCCATGATCGACCGCTTCAGGACAAGCTTGGATATTACGAGGAACGCAGCCGATGACCGATTACCTGTTCGACGCCCCCGAGGTGTTTTCCGTGCCCGTGAAGGGCGAAAGCGCGCAATACCCCGTGCGGCGCATCTTTTGCGTGGGGCGCAACTATGCCGCCCATGCCGCCGAGATGGGGGCCGAGGTGGATCGCGAGGCGCCGTGGTATTTTACCAAATCGGTGGCCCATGCGGCGCATTCGGGTGCGGTTCAACCCTATCCGCCGGGGACTGAGAATTTCCATTACGAGATGGAACTGGCGATCGCGATCGGCAAACCCGTCTTTCGGGCCACGCCTGCAGAAGCGGCGGCGGTGATCCATGCATATGGCTGCGCGCTCGACATGACGCGGCGCGACCGCCAGCAGGACGGCAAGGACAAGCGTCGGCCATGGGATCTGGGCAAGGATGTCGAAGGCTCGGCGGTGCTGGCGCGGATGACCCGGGCCGAGGATTTCGGCAAGGTGGCGGATCAGCGCATTCATCTCGAAGTGAATGGCGAGGTCAAACAGGATGCGACGCTTGCCGAACTGGTCTGGAGTTGCGAGGAAGTGGTCGCGCATCTGTCGCGCTTCTATCACCTTGCGCCCGGTGACGTGATCATGACGGGCACGCCTGCGGGTGTCGGCCCGGTGGTGGCCGGTGACCGGATCACGGGCGGGGTCGATGGGCTCGACCCGATCGAACTGTCGCTGACCGACCCGGAATAAGGGTCTAAAACAACGAGGAAACGGCGATGTCCGGGGTGCCCACAGGGCGGTCCAGATTGGAGGGAATGTAGCATGACGCAAGACAGAGTCCTGATCGCGGGGGGCGGGATCGGCGGCATGGCCACCGCCATCGGGCTGGCGCAGAAGGGCGTTCGTTCGGTCGTTCTGGAGAAATCGCTCGAACTGGGCGAGATCGGCGCGGGCATTCAGCTTGGCCCCAATGCCTTTCACGCTTTCGATTACCTGGGTGTGGGGGACGCGGCCCGCGAGATGGCGGTCTATATCGACAATCTGCGCCTCATGGACGCGATGAGCGGGGACGAGATCACCCGAATTCCGCTGGGTGATGCGTTCCGCAAGCGGTTTGGCAACCCGTATGCGGTGGTGCATCGGGGCGATCTTTACGGCGTTTTCCTGCGGGCCAATCGGGCGCATGATCTGGTGGAGTTGCGCAGCGGGGCCGAGGTGATCGACTATGATCAGGATGCAGGCAGCGTGACCGCGATCCTTGCCGATGGTGAGCGCGTCAGGGGGCGCGCGTTGATCGGGGCGGACGGGCTCTGGTCGAATATCCGCAAACGGGTGATCGGCGATGGGCCCCCGCGGGTCAGTGGGCATACGACCTATCGTTCGGTCATCCCGACCGAGGAGATGCCCGAGGATCTGCGCTGGAACGCGGCGACGCTCTGGGCCGGGCCGAAATGCCATATCGTGCATTACCCGCTGTCGGGCTGGAAACTCTTTAACCTTGTCGTGACCTATCACAATGACGCGGCCGAGCCGGTTGCGGGCAAACCGGTCGGCCATGACGAGGTGCGCAAGGGGTTCGAGCATGTCGCACCTGTTGCCCGCCAGATCATCGACAAGGGCAAGGACTGGCGGCTTTGGGTGCTGTGCGACCGTGACCCGGCGATGAACTGGATCGATGGGCGGGTGGCCCTGTTGGGCGATGCCGCGCATCCGCAACTGCAATACATGGCCCAGGGGGCCTGCATGGCGATGGAGGATGCGGTGTGTCTTGCGGCGCAGATCGAAGGCCGGTTCGACGATATCGAGGCCGTATTGCAGGATTACCAGGCCAAACGCCGGTTGCGCACCGCCCGCATCCAGTTGCAAAGCCGCGAGATTGGCACTCACGTCTATCACCCCGAGGGGGCGCATGCGGAACTTCGCAATGCGGTGATGCGCGCCCGTGGTGCCGAAGAGTGGTATGACGAGATCGCATGGCTTTACGGCACGACCGGGCTTGATGGTGCCGTCAGCCGCGAGACGATCCCGGGCCTCTGAGACACGGTGAAGCCGCTTGTGTGGCGTCGGGCGATGAGGGGATCGTTGCAGATTAATAGATATCCTGTGTAACTATGTTTGAGTATACTCAGATCGGGGAGACGGCAATGAGCGGCGAAATGCTTGTGATCGACATCGATGATGGGATCGCGACCTTGACGATGAACAGGCCGGCCAAGCGCAATGCCATGTGCGATGAGCTTCTGGAGGCGATCGACGGTTTCTTTTCGAGCCCGCCCGACGAAGTGAAGGCGGTGATCCTGGCTGGCACGGCGGGGCATTTTTGTTCGGGGCTTGACCTCGGTGAACACAAGCACCGCGATGCCGAGGGCACGATGCGCCATTCGCGGGCGTGGCACGCGGTCATGGACCGGATCCAATATGGCGGCTTGCCGGTGGTCAGCGCGATGTTCGGGGCGGTGATCGGTGGCGGGCTGGAACTGGCCACGGCGACCCATGTGCGGATCGCCGAGCCGTCGACCGTTTTCCAGCTGCCCGAGGGGCGGCGTGGCATTTATGTCGGGGGAGGGGCGAGTGTGCGGGTGGGGCGCATTCTCGGGGCGGACCGGATGACCGAGATGATGCTGACCGGGCGAAAATACAACGCCGACGAGGGGCTTGGCCTTGGCCTTGCGCATTACGTGGTCGGCGCGGGCGAGGCCATGACCCTGGCGCGCGACCTTGCCGGCAAGATCGCCCGCAATGCCCCCTTGTCGAACTATGTCATGATTCACGCGCTGAGCCGGATCGAGGATATGGACAAGGCCGGCGGGCTTTTCACCGAGAGCCTGTGCGCGGCGCTGACCCAGACAAGCCCGGATGCGCAGGAGGGGCTGGCGGCGTTCCTTGAAAAGCGCGCGCCAAAATTCGGTGAATGACATGGAACGCGGTTGCGAAGACATCCCGACCCGGGATGCCGAAACGGGGCATGCGGCACAGGACGCCACCTTGCGTGGGTTTCTTGGCTATCATGTCAAGCGCGCGATGAGCGTTCTGCAGGCCGATCTGGCCGGTGCCATCGAACCTTTTGGCCTGCGCATGATGAGTTACTCCGCACTTGTGGTGATTGTCGACAATCCCGGCTTGCGGCAGGCGCAACTGGCCGATCTGTTGGCGGTCGAGCGTCCCAACCTGGTGGCGGTTATCGACGATCTTGAGGGTAAGGGTTTGATAATGCGCCATAAAACTCTGGCGGACCGGCGGGCATATGCGTTGATGCCGACCGCCGAGGGGATCGATACCGCCGCGAAGGCATCCGAAGCGAACCGCGCGGCAGAGGCGCGGCGCCTTGCCGGGCTGAGTGCCGAAGACCGCGCGGTCGTGATCCGCGTGATGAACATGATCGAACGGGGCGAGGGAGGGTCCGCGAGATGAAGAGAACCGAACGGTATGCGCGCCATGATACGGTGCTGACCCGGCGTGGCGACGGGACGTTGTTTTATGAATCGACCAACGGGCTGGGCGAGGTTTCCGCGCGCACCGGTGACTGGCTTCATCACTGGGCCGAGGCGGCGCCGGGGCGGGTGTTTCTGGCCGAACGCCATGGGGCCGGTTGGCGCGAAAAGACCTTTGGCTCGGTGCTCGAACAGGTGCGGGCCATCGCGGCCAGCCTGTTGGCGCGGGGGCTGACGCAGGAGACGCCGATCCTGATCATGTCGGGCAATGGTGTCGATCACGGGCTTTTGGCGCTGGCCGCGCAATATGCCGGGATTCCGGCGGTGCCGGTGGCCGAGCAGTACTCGCTCATCCCCGGAGCGCATGCGCGGTTGCGCCATGCCATTGACCTGGTGCGACCGGGATTGGCCTATGTGGTCGATGCGGAGCAATATGGCGATGCGCTTGCGCTCGATGCGCTGGATGGGATCGAGGTGGTTGCATCGCGCCCCGGGAGCACGGCCGGGGTCACGCCGTTCTCGGAGCTCCTGAAAGGAAACGGGGGCGTTGATGTCGAAGCGGCATTCGCCGCGGTGACGCCGGATACGATTGTGAAAATCCTGCTCACCTCGGGGTCGACCTCATCGCCCAAGGGGGTGATCACGACGCATCGGATGATGTGCGTGAACCAGGCGCAGATCCGCGATGCGCTGCCGATCCTTGAGGATCGTGCGCCGCGGATCGTGGATTAGCTGCCTTGGAGCCATGTTTTCGGCGGGTCGCATAATTTCAACATGATGCTGGCGAACGGGGGCAGCTTCTATATTGACGACGGCAAACCTGTGAAAGGGTTATTCGACCGAACGCTCGAAAACCTGTCGATGGTCACGGGCACGCTGAGCTTCAACGTTCCGGTGGGATATTCCTTGCTGGTCGAGGCGTTTCAAGGGGATGCGGGCCTCAAACGGCGGTTTTTCGAGGAGCTCGATCTGCTGTTCTATGCCGGGGCGTCGCTGCCTCAGGACCTGTGGCACGCGCTGGAGGGCATGACGCTGGAAATCAAGGGGGAGGTGCCGTTGATGACCTCGTCCTGGGGGTTGACGGAAACCGCGCCCGGGGCGCTTTTCAATCAGGAGCCGATTGAAAGCGCGGGCGTCGTCGGGGTGCCGATGACCGGTGTCGAGGTCAAGCTGATCCCGGATGAGGACATGCGCTGCGAGGTGCGGGTGCGGGGGCCGAACGTCACGCCGGGCTATTTCCGCAACCCCGACAAGACGCGCGAAGCCTTTGATGATGAGGGGTTTTTCATCACCGGTGACGCGATGCGGCTGGTCGATCCCGACGACCCGGATCGCGGCATGCGGTTCGACGGGCGAATCTCCGAGGATTTCAAGCTGTCCACCGGGACATGGGTGCGGGCGGCGCAGCTCAGGCTTGACCTGTTGGGTTTGCTGGCACCGCTGGCCGCCGATCTGGTGGTGACGGGGGCGGATCGCAGCGCGATCGGGGTGATGATATTCCCCAACCTGGCCGCGCTTGAAAGGAGCGGGTTCGGCGATGCGCAGGAGGGCGGATTGTTGACCGACCAGGGGCTGTTGGACGAGATCCGAAATCGGCTGGCGGATCGGGCCCGTGACGCCACGGGGAGTTCGGTTCGCGTGGCGCGCGCGCTGGTTCTGGGCGCGCCGCCGTCGATCGGGGAGGGCGAGATGACGGCCAAGGGAAATCTCAACTATCGCAAGGTGTTGGAGCGGCGAAAGGGGCTGCTTGAACGGCTTTATTCCAACGATGATCAGGCCGTCGTGACGGTCTGAGGCAGACCTTGTGACCGATGCCGGCACGGTCAGTTCGGCCGACGTCACATCCCGTGCTTTCCAGGGCGGCAAGAGGCGTTTCCCGCGGCTGGCCTGATCCGACCGCGCGGTGGGGTTAGCGCGGCTTTTCGACGAGAAATTCGGGGGGTGACATCCGGCTGACATCCGGCTGCCGCCCGGCTGCCGGGTCAAGTGCCGATGGCGGGCCGGAATTTCGGTTAATCGACCGCGCGTTGCCCGGAACGAGAGGGGCAGGAGCGACAGGAGATGCCGTTTCCGGGCGCGAAGCGGCGGCATGGCGGGTCCGACACTGGCGGCAGGCCAAGGTAGGGCGTGCCATGACATTCGACGAGATCGCGGAGTTCATCCTGACCGGGCCGGAGCCACCGGAGAGCGCGTTGCGCATGGCGGCGCTGCTGTTGATCGACACACTGGGGGTGGCCGCCGGGGCCGAGGGGCTGGAGGTCGGGCGGATCGCGCGGAGCCATGCGCGCCGCTTCATGGCGGCGGGTGACGCCGGGGACGGAGCGGCGATGCTTTTCGATGGGCGCCACGCCTCGATCCCGGGGGCGGCCTTTGCGCTGGCCAGCCAGATCGACTACCTGGACGCGCATGACGGATACAACCCCACCAAGGGCCATATCGGATGCGCCGTGGTGCCGGCACTTTTCGCCTTTGCCGGGGCACGGCCCGATCTGGGCGGGCGCGCGGCGCTGGCGGCGCTGGCGATGTCCTATGAGGTTGCGGCGCGGGCGGCGGTGGCGCTGCATGGAACGGTGAGCGAGTATCACAGCTCGGGGGCGTGGAACGCGCTGGGTGTCGCGGCTCTGGGCGCGCGGTTGGAAGGGCTTTCGCCCGGGCAGTTGCGCGAGGCGCTGGGGATCGCCGAGTATCACGGACCCAGGAGCCAGATGATGCGCGACATCGCGACGCCAACGATGCTGCATGACGGGTCGGGCATGGGCGCGCTGGTGGGGGCTATGGCGGTGCTTCTGGCGCGCGACGGGTTCACCGGGGCGCCCGCGATCACGGTCGAGGCGCCGGAGGTGGCGGATTACTGGGCCGATCTGGGCCGCGACTGGAGTATCGAGCGCAACTATATCAAGCCCTATCCGATCTGTCGCTGGGCGCATGGGGCGCTGAACGCGGTCGAGACGCTGATGCGCGAGCATGGGGTGCGGGCGGAGGAGATCGAGCGGCTGAAGTTGCGCTGTTTCGCGCAGGCCGCAGCACTTTACCGCGGGCTGCCCGAGACCACCAGCCAGGCGCAATACAGCCTGCCCTTTGCCGTGGCGGTGGCGCTGGTGCACGGGCGGATCGGACCGGAGCATGTGATCGGCGCGGGGCTGCGCGACCCGCGCGTGGCGGCGATGCATGCGCGGATCGGCGTGATGGAAGAGCCGCGCCATTCGGAACGGTTTCCGGCCGGGCGGTGGTCGGATGCGGTGGCGGTGTTGAAGGACGGGCGGCGCGTGGCATCGGGGGATTGCGACGCAAAAGGCGGACCCGAGGCGCCGATGACCGAGGACGAGATCGAGGCCAAGTTTCACGCGATGGCGCGGGGCGCGCTGGGCGCGGATCGGCGGCGGGCGATCTGGGCGATGCGGGCGCGGCTGTTGCAGCCGGATGCGCGTTTTGATGAATTGGCGGCGCTGGTCACACCTGCGCCGGGCTGAGCGCGGCGAGTGCTTTGGCGAGGGCCATGCCGGGGCCGAGACCCATGGCACGGGCGGTGTCATTGGCCGCCGAGATCACACCGCTGGCCAGCGACGAGGCGGCGCTGCCGATTTCGCAACTCATGCAATCGAGGGTCAGCGCGCCGATGCCGCGCGCGTCGAGGGCGGGCAGGCGCGAGAGGCCGATGTCGTTCTTGCCCCGGCCCGCGTCGTTAAAGGTGATCAGCCGGGCGGCGGCCTTGGACGCGCGGGTCGGATCGCCACCGATCAGCCCGCCATGTGAGCCGGTGACGATGATCCGGCCTGCATCCTGCGGCGTGATGAGCGAGGCGCTGTCGACACAGAGAATCCGGTGGGGCCCAAGCGCTTCGTCCCAGCGGGATTCGGGGACGGGGACGAGCATGGAATCGGGTTCGGGCGCGTCGGCCAGGCGCGCGAGGGCGTCGCGCACCGTCTGGCCCGGGGCGAGGCCAAGCGTCTGTGCGACTTCGTTGGCGCAGGATATCACGCCATTTTCCAGCATGTCGCGGGCCGAGCCGATTTCGGCGGACATGCCGTCGACGGCGGCGGCGGCCATGCCGGTATCGGCCAGCGCCTCGACCCCCCGGACCCCGGCGCGGTTCAGCCCGATCCCGGCATCGTTCAGCACCACCGCGCGCAACCCGGCCCGCGAGGCGGCGGCGGCGGCATAGAGCCCGCCATGCGACCCCGAGACCGCGACGCGACCGCGTGACGTTGCGTCGGCATCGGTGATCGAGTCGAGAAGGAGCGCCGTGTCGGTCATGGCTCAGGGATATTTCGTTTGACAGGCTCCGGCAAGGCTGTTCCTAATGTCGGCACAGAAGTTCCGAAATATGGAACTTTCAGGGAGGGGAACGTGAACGCAGAGGCGCCTGTCGGCTCGATCGCGCGTGCGCAAAAGGTGCTTTCGGCGCTGGCCGGGGCGCCGTTGGGCGCGTCCCTGACCGAGATCATGGCGCGCACCGAGTTCACCAAGACCACCACTCACCGGATTCTGGCTTCGCTTCAGGGGGTGCATTACGTTTATCAGGACCCGGACAGCCGGAAATACCACCTGGGCAGCGCCCTGGCCAAGCTGGCACGGGTGGCGAACCGGTCGGACCTTGCGGCGCTGGCGGGGCGGTCGATGCGGCGGCTGGCGGAGGCCTGCGCGGACACGATTTTCCTGTCGGCGCCGGAAGGGGCGGCCTCGATCTGTGTGCGGCGCGAGCTGGGCGCCTTTCCGATCCGCACCCTGACCATCGACGCGGGCGACCGGGTGCCATTGGGCGTCGGGGCCACGGGGCAGGCGCTTTATGCGATGACGCCCGAGCGCAAGCGTCGTGCGGCCGCCGAGGCGAACCGGCGCTGGATGGCCGATTTCAACTATACGCCTGATCTGGTCGAGGAACGCTGTGCGGATTTCCATACGCGGGGGTATGCGCTCAACCCGTCGATCGTGATCCCGGGAATGAGTGCGGTCGGTCTGCCCATCGTGACCGGCTCGGGGCGGCTCATCGCGGCGGTGGGGATCGGGGCGATCAACGACCGGATGAGCCGCGCGCGGATCGAGGGCGAGCTGGTGCCGCTGTTGCGCCGGGAGGTGAAGGTGCTGGGCGAGAAGTTCGGCATTCTCGAAGGGGAGGGGTTGATGTGAGCCTGAGGAATTTCGACGCCGGGAAGGGGCTGGAGCGGCTGGTCCTGATGGAGCGCATCCGCGCCTTCGAAGAGGCGGCGCGCCATGCGGCGGTCGAGGAGGAGCTGGTGCTGGGGGCGATCCACCTGTCGATCGGGCAGGAGGCGGTGGCGGTGGGGTTGCTCGAAAGCCTGGCGCGCGAGGATTACATCACCTCGACGCATCGCGGCCATGGTCACACGCTGGTCAAGGGCGCCGATCCGGCGGCGATGATGAAAGAGCTGCTGGGGCGCGAGGGCGGGTGCTGTGGCGGCAAGGGCGGCTCGATGCATATCGCGGATTTCGGGGTCGGGATGCTGGGTGCGAATGGCGTGGTGGCGGCCAATATCACCATCGCGGCGGGGGCGGCGCACGGGGTGAAGCTGTTGGGCGGCGATCAGGTCGTGGTGTGCATCTTTGGCGATGGCGCGGCCAACCGGGGGCCGTTCCTCGAAGGGATCAACTGGGCCGGGGTGTTCGATCTGCCGATCCTGTTCGTCTGCGAGGACAACCGCTATTCGGCGACGACGCGGACCGCCGACATGACCTCGGGCGATGTCGGCGCGCGGGCCGGGGCGCTGGGGCTCAACGTCACGCGGGTCGACGGCAATGACGTGGAAGAGATGGCCGCCGCATCGGGCGAGATCATCGCGCGCATCCGTGCCGGTGGAAAGCCGGAATTCATGCATGCGCGCACCTATCGCCTTGACGGGCATACCTATTTCGACCCCGCGACCTATCGCCCCGAGGGCGAGGCCGAGCGGATGCGCGCCGAGACCTGCCCGATCGCGCGCCAGCGCGACCTGCTGGGCGCGGCGGGCATCGCGGCGGAGCGGATGGACGCGATCGCCCGCGCCGCGCGCGACGAGATGTTCGCGGCGCTCGAGGCGGCCAAGGCCGCGCCATGGCCCGCCGATGACACGGTGTTCGAGGATGTGCAGGACGTGGGATCGCCCGCGCTGGAGGCGTTCTGATGGCGGTGATGAGCTATGGAGAGGCCGCGAAGCTGGCCATTGCCGAGGCGATGCGTGATGACCAGCGCGTGTGGTGCGTGGGCGAGGATCTGGGACGCGGCGGCGTCTTCAAGCAATACGCGGGGCTGCGCGAGGAATTCGGGCCCGACCGGATCAGCGATGCGCCGATTTCCGAGGCGGCGATCATGGGCGCGGCCTTTGGTGCGGCGATGGTGGGCACGCGGCCCATTGTCGAGATGCGGTTCGCCGACTTCGCATTATGCGCCACCGACGAGTTGATCAACCAGATCGCCAAGGCGCGCTTCATGTTCGGCGGGCAGAGCCGCGCGCCGATGGTGATCCGCAAGCCGATGGGGATGTGGCGCAGTTCGGCGGCCCAGCACAGCCAGAGCCTTGAGGCGTGGTATGCGCATATCCCGGGGCTGGTCGTGGTCTGCCCCAGCACGCCGCAGGACAATTACGCGATGATGAAGGCCGCGATCGCCTGCGACGATCCGGTGGTTTACCTGGAACACAAGAACATCTGGGCGCTGGAGGGCGAGGTGGATACCGCAGCCCCGGGCGAATTCGGCAAGGCGCGGCTGCGGCGGCAGGGCGCGGATGTGACCATCGTGAGCTGGTCGGATTGTGCCAACCTGGCCGAGAGCACAGGGGCGACTCTGGCCGAACGCGGCATCAATGCCGAGGTGATCGACCTCGTCAGCCTCTGGCCCTGGGACAAGCGCGCGGTGATCGAAAGCGTGAAGAAGACCGGCCGGTTGATCGTGGCGCATGAATCCGTCGCGGTGGGTGGCTTTGGCGCCGAGGTGGTGGCCAGCGTGGCGCAGGAGGTGGCAATGCGTGTGCCGCCACGGCGGTTGGGTGCACCACGGTCGCTGGTGGCTTATGCGCCCAACCTTGAGGATCAACTGCGCGTGACGGAAGAGATGATCGCCCGGGCGGCGCAAGAGATGATGGAGGCGGAAGCGGCATGAGCAGCAACGAGATGACAGGGGGCGAGGCGCTGGTGCGGATGCTGCTGGCGCATGGCGCGGGGCCGATGTTCGGCATGGGGGGCTTCCAGCTTCTGCCCTTCTACGACGCCGCGCGGCGGCTGGGGCTGAAGCACAACCTGATCAACGATGAACGCTGCGCGGTTTTCGCCGCCGACGCCTATGCCAAGGTGTCGGGACGGGTCGGATTGGTCGATGCCACGCTGGGGCCGGGGGCCACGAACCTGGTGACGGGGCTGGTCGAGGCGCTGAACGCAGGTTCGCCCATCGTGGCGATCATCGGCGATGCGCAGCGCGACCATGCCGGCAAGAACATGACCCAGGAGACCGACCAGGTGTCGATCCTGCGGCCGGCCTGCAAGGAACTCTTGCGCATCGAGTCGATCCAGCGCATCCCCGAGATCATGCGCCGCGCCTTTGCCGTGGCCACGAGCGGGCGGCCCGGCCCGGTGGTGGTGGACGTGCCCGAGGATATCGCGCATGGGCTCTGGGGCTATGACGAGGGCGATTTCGATGTCGATCCGGCGCATGAGGCGGCACCGGCGCTGCGCTGTCGCCCGGATGCGGCGAGCGTTGCGCGCGCCGCCGGGATGATCGCCGGGGCCGCGCGACCGATCCTGCTGTGCGGAGGCGGCATCCATATCAGCCAGGCGACCGGAGCGGTGACGCGCTTTGCCGAGGAAAACGGCATCCCCGTGGCCCACACGATGAGCGGCAAGGGCGCGATTGCCTGCACCTCGCCTTTGTCGGCGGGGCTGTTCGGGCGCTATGACCGGATCGCCAACGGCCTGATCGCGGAAAGCGATTGCATCATCGTGGCGGGCTGCAAGCTGGGCGAGATCGCCACCAAGCGGTTCTCGATCCCGCACAAGGGGCAACGGGTCATTCACCTCGACATCGTGGCCGAGGAGATGGGGCGGACCTATGAACCGGCGCTGAAGCTTTGGGGCGATGCGCGCGCGGGGCTGGATGATCTGAGCGATGCGCTGACCGACCGGGCCGCCGAGCAGCGGGCACGGCGCGGGGATTACCTGGCCGAGATCCCGGTGAAGATGCAGGAATGGCATGACGAGGTGGCGGCCGAGCGGCTTTATTCGGACGAGAGCCCGGTGCACATGGCGCGGCTGATCACCGAGTTGAACCGGCACCTGCCAGAGGACGGATACCTGATCGCCGATGGCGGATTTGCGGCGCATTGGGGGGGATTGCTGTTCAACTCGAAGCAGGCGCGGCGCAGTTTCGTGCCGGACCGGGGCTTTGCCTCGATCGGATACGGCCTGCCCGGCGCGATGGGCGCGCAACTGGCCGATCCGGGGGCGGTGGTCGTGGGCTTGACCGGGGATGGCGGGTTCAACATGGTGCTGGGGGAGTTGGAGACCGCGCGGCGCATGGCGCTGGGCCTGACCGTGATCGTGGTGAACAATGCCGCGTCGGGATATGTGAAGGCGTTGCAGCATCTGATGTATGGCGAAGGCAATTACCAGAGCGCGGATCTGGCCGAGACGAATTATGCCGACGTGGCCCGGGCGATGGGCTGTC
The DNA here is from genome assembly GCA_011389685.1 of Paracoccaceae bacterium. Taxonomy (GTDB): domain Bacteria; phylum Pseudomonadota; class Alphaproteobacteria; order Rhodobacterales; family Rhodobacteraceae; genus Aquicoccus. Next base: position 17,109 of record JAABTV010000036.1, on the reverse strand, counting down.
ATGGTGTGAGGGTGGAGGCGCCGGGAGAGCTGGAGGGCGCGCTCAAGGCCGCCTTTGCCGAGAGAAACCGGCCAAGCGTCATCGACGTGATGGTCACACGAGATCCGGCGCGGATGCTTCCGGCCGTCGATAACCGGGCCGTTCAGGTCAAGAAAGGCGATCGCGTGGCCTGATACACGCGTCATTTAGGGAGGAGTGCCAAATGAAGACCAAGTTTACCATAACCGCCTGTGCCGCGGCCATCGTGGCGACGGGAGCCGTCGCCAGGGATATCGAGATGCAGGCGATTTTCCCGGAGACGCTGCCGCTTCTGGGCAAGCCGGGCTGGGACATCGCCGAGCGGGTCGAGACCCTGACCGCGGGGGGCGTCACGTTCAGCGTGAAGAACCCCGGCGAGATCGTGTCGACCGGCGAGGTCTGGGACGCGGTGTCGACCGGCGCGGTCGAATCGTCGTGGTATTCGATCGGTTTCGCCGAGGGCGTGGTGCCGTCGGCGCCGCTGTTCACCACCTTCCCGTTCGGGCCGGATATCAAGGAATACGCCGCCTGGTGGTATTATGGCGGTGGCGAAGAGCTCTGGACCGAGATCACCGAGGCGCAATACAACATCAAGACGATCCATTGTTCGACCCTTGTGCCCGAAGCCTCGGGCTGGTTCCGCGACGAGATCAAGACCGTGGACGACCTGAAGGGCAAGAAGATGCGTTTCTTTGGCCTTGGCGCGAGCGTGATGGCCAAGCTCGGGGTCGAGGCGCAGTCGATGGGGCTGGCCGATACGATGTCGGCGCTCAATACCGGGGCGATCGACAGTGCCGAGCTGGGCTTTCCCTATCTCGACAACCTCGTGGGGATGTATGAGCACGCCAAGCATTACTATTTCCCCGGCTGGCACCAGCAGACCAGTTTCCTGAGCCTGATCATCAACCTCGATACCTGGAACGATTTTTCGGCACAGGAACAGGCGATCATCGAGACCGCATGCGAGGCGCAGGTGCTGCGCACCATGGCCGAGGGCGAGGCGGTGCAGCTTGCTCCGCTGGCCAAGATGCAGGAGGAGAACGGCGTGCAGGTTCATACCTGGCCCGACGAGATCCTGTCGGCGTATGAATCGGCCTGGGCCGAGGTGGCGGCGGAGAAATCGGCGCAGGATGCCGATTTCAAGCGCGCCTGGGAAAGCATCCAGTCCTTCCGCGCCGACTATGCCGAGTGGAAGGAAATCGGCTATCTGAAATAGGCAATGGCCAATGCGCCGGCCCGGGGGCGGACGCCACCCGGGCCGGGCAGAAACGGGGGAGGGGGCATGCAGGGCATATTGACCATCGCGGCTGTGCTGACGCGCATCTGCGATTATGCCGCGCGGATCGCCGCGGTGCTCATGGTCGCGCTGGTCGCGGTCATCATGTATGACGTGATCGGGCGCAAGTTCTTCAGCACGAGCTCGTTCTTCCTGCAGGACCTGGAATGGCATCTGCACGGCGTCATCGCGATGTTCGCCTTCGGCTATGCCTATACCCGCGACGCGCATGTGCGGATCGACGTTCTGGCCCACCGAATGACGCCGCGCTTCCGCCTGTGGCTGGAATTCTGGGTGGTCATCGGGCTGGTCATCCCGTTTTTCGCGATCATCATCTGGTATGGCTATGAATTCGCCGAGCGCGCCTATGTCCGGGGCGAGGGGGCCAATGGCGGGCGCGGCCTGCCGCATCGCTGGGTCATCAAGTCGGTGGTGCCGGTGGCGGCGGCGGTGACTATCGCGGGCTGCGTCGCGGTGGCGCTGCGCATCCTGGCGGTGCTCAGGCGGCCCGATCTCGTGGACACTCCTTTCATCAGGCGGGGCCTATGGAAACGCTGACGGAATTCCTGCCCGCGATCATGTTCCTGAGCCTGATCGCCGGGCTGTTCACCGCGCTTCCGGTGCCGATCGTCCTTTCGGCGATCACGCTGGTCTTCGCGCTGATCGCGCTTTGGCTGGGCGAGATGCGGCCGGTTCACCTGTCGCTGATCCCGACGCGGATCTATGGCGGGGTGGTCGACAACGCGGTTCTGGTCGCCGCACCGATGTTCATCTTCATGGGCGTGGTGATGGAAAAGACGCGGATCGCCGAGGATCTGCTGCTCACGCTGCAAAAGCTGTTGGCACGGGTGCCGGGGGGTCTGGCGCTTGCCGTGGTGCTGATGGGCACGATCCTGGCCGCGGCGACGGGGATTATCGGGGCCTCGGTGGTGATGCTGACGGTGATGGCGCTGCCCACGATGATGCGGGCGGGGTATTCCGCGCCGCTGGCGACCGGGACGGTGGCGAGTGCGGGCACGCTGGGTATCCTGATCCCGCCCTCGGTGATGCTGGTCTTCATGTCGGATCTTCTGTCGCTCAACCTTGCCAAGGTGTTCGTGGCAGCGTTCCTGCCGGGGCTGTTCCTGGCCGGGGTCTATCTTGTCTATCTGGTCGCGCGCGCGCTGTTGCGGCCGGGCGAGACGCCGGTGGCGGCGCGTCTGGCGGAGGAGGACCGCGTCGGGCTGTGGCGCGAGGCGCTGGTCTCGGTCAGTTTCCCGCTGATCCTGATCGTGGCGGTTCTGGGCTCGATCATCGGGGGCTTTGCCAGCCCGACCGAAGCCTCGGGCGTGGGGGCCTTCGCGGCGCTGCTGCTGGGGCTGATCCGGGGGCGGCTGAGCCTTGCGACGCTGGGCGAGGCCACGGATTCGGCGTTGCGCACCGTTGCGCTTTTGTTTTTCATCTTCGCGGCGGCGACGGCGTTTTCCTATGTCTTTCGCCGGGTCGGGGGGGACGAGTTCATCATCGAGATGGCCCGCAGCCTGAACCTTGGGGATTGGGCGCTTCTGTTCATGATGATGGCGATGATCTTTGTCATGGGGTTCTTCTTTGACTGGATCGAGATCACGTTGATCCTGTTGCCGATCTTTGCGCCCATCGTGGGGCTGATGGATCTGGGGGCGCATATCGACAAGGCCGATCTGGTCTATTGGTTCACCATCCTGATGGCGGTGAATCTGCAGACCTCGTTCCTGACGCCGCCCTTCGGTTTCGCGCTGTTCTACATGAAGGGCGCGGCGGGCGACCTGGTCGAGATGCGCGACATCTATCGCGGGATCATTCCGTTCGTGCTGTTGCAGATGGCGGTGCTGTTCATGCTGATCTGGCAGCCCGAGATCGCGATGTGGCTGCCCAACCAGGTGCTGTCGCGATGAACCGGCTGGACGGCAAGCGGGCGACGGTGATCGGGGCCGGATCGGTCGGGCCGGGCCTGGGCAACGGCAAGGCGATGGCGTTGCGCTTTGCGCAGGAGGGCGCACAGGTGCTGTGCGTCGATCGCAACCCCGAGGCGGCGGAAGAAACGGCGGGGCTGATCCGGGCCGGGGGCGGTGTGGCCGAAGTTCTGGCGCTGGATGTGACCGTGCCCGACGCGGGCACCGCCGTTGCCGAGGCGATGGCCGGGGCCTGGGGCGGGGTCGATATCCTGGCCTACAATGTCGGCATCAGCCAGAAGGGCGGCGTGATCGAGACCAGCGATGCGGACTGGGCGCGGGTGTTTGACATCAATCTCGGCGCGGCGATGCGGATCACCCGCGCGGTTCTACCCGGAATGCGCGCGCAAGGGGCGGGGGCCTTTGTCTATGTCTCGTCGCTGGCCGCGGTCTATTCGGCACCTTACAGCTATGTCTCCTACGAAGTCTCCAAGGCCGGGCTGGTGCGGTTCGCCCGCTCGGTCGCGCATGAGAACGCGCCCCATGGGGTGCGCTCGAACGTGATCCTGCCCGGCGTGATCGAGACGCCGCATGTGAATGCCTTTGTCGATAGCGAGACCGACCCCGAAGAGCTGGCCCGGGGTCGCGCGGCGATGGTGCCAATGGGGCGGCAGGGCAGCGCCTGGGACGTGGCCAATGCCGCGCTTTACCTGGCCTCGGACGAGGCCGGGTTCGTGACCGGGGTCGAATTGCGGGTCGATGGCGGGTTGACGGCCTGAGCCGCCTTGCGATGCGATGCGGGGTGAACGGCAAATTTTAAGCATGTTGCGCCGAATGGGTTTCGGCCGACGCACATCGAAAGGGCAGCGCCCGCCCAGGGGGCGGGGCGGGCGCTGCCCGGGCTGCAAGCATCCCGGGCGGGTTGAATTTGATTGGGTGCAACATGCCCTAAAAAGGAAGGAAAAGACATGAGCATGAAAACCTGTCTGATCATCGGCGGCGGCCGCGGCATGGGCGGCGCGACCGCGCGCGAGATGCATGAGCGGGGCTATCGGCTTGCGCTGATGTCGCCATCGGAAAGCTGCGAGGTGCTGGCCGAGGAGTTGGGCGGTGTCGCGCATCGGGGCCGGGCCGAGGTGGCGGCGGACACGCAGGCGGTTTTCGATCTGGCGATGCAGAGCTATGGGCGGATCGACGCCTGCCTCATCCATGTGGGCGGGCCGCCCAAGGGGGATTTGCTGGAGATTGACGAGGCGGAATGGGACCGGGCGCATGAGATGGTCCTGAAGCCGGTGATCCGCATGGCGAAGCTTCTGACGCCGGTGATGGAGGCGCAGGGCGGCGGGTCGATCGTGAACATCACCACCTTTTCGGCGTTCGAGCCGTCGCTGATCTTTCCGACATCGAGCGTTTACCGTGTCGGCGTGTCGAGTTTCACGAAACTCTATTCCGACCGCTACGGGCCAGCGAATATCCGCATGAACTGCCTGTTGCCGGGCTTTACCGACAGCCTTGATCTGCCGCAGAAATATGCCGACATGTCGGCGCTGGGCCGGCTTGGGCGGGCCGAGGAACAGGCCAGGGCGGCGGCGTTCCTGCTGACTGACGACAGCAGCTATATCACCGGGCAGAGCCTGCGGGTGGATGGCGGCGTGACCCGGGCGATGTAAGGCGTGATTGACGGGGCGGTGCGGCTTGGCGGTGGGCGTCCGACGTGATCTAATGCGGTCCAAGCAAGCCAGACCGGGCCATGGCCCCGTGTCGGACCATGCCATGACAGCCGCGAACGGGAAGGGATCAAGGAAACATGTCGGAGAGCAAGGACTATACCTATCAGTCGATCGCGCGGTCGGTGCTGGATCAGGGCGTGGATACGATGTTCGGCCTGATGGGGGATGCGAATCTCTTCATGGTCGACCATTTCGTGCGCCATTGTGGCGGCACCTTCGTGCCGGTCGCCTATGAGGGCAGTTCGGTGCTGATGGCGCTGGCCTATTCGCATGTCGCGGGGCGTGTCGGCGTGGCGACGGTGACGCATGGGCCGGGGCTGACCAATTGCACTACGGCCCTGACCGAAGGTGCGCGCGGGCATGTGCCGATGGTTCTGCTGGCCGGGGATACGCCGGTGATGGCGCCGCAGCATCTGCAAAGCATCGACCAGCGCGAACTGGTCAAGGTGACGGGGGCCGGGTTCGAGCAGATGCGCGCCCCCGAGACCGCGTCGCATGACATCGCCCATGCCTTTTACCGGGCGAAGGTCGAGAAGCGGCCGATCGTGGTCAACATGCCGGCCGATTTCATGTGGCAGGAGACCGCGCATGAAAAGACCGTGTTCGAGGTTTTCGAGACGCCCGCCTATGTGCCCGAGGGCGACGGCGTGGATCAGGCGATCGGGATGATCGCCTCGGCGCGGCGGCCGGTCGTCCTTGCCGGCGCGGGGGCCATGGGCGCGCGTGACAGCCTGATCCGGCTGGCCGACCGGCTTGAGGCGCCGCTGGCCACGACATTGAAGGCCAAGGGGCTGTTCAACGATCACCCCTACAACATGGACATCTTCGGCACGCTCAGCACCCCGGCGGCCTATGAGGTGATCGACAAGGCCGATTGCGTGATCGCCTTTGGCGCCAGTCTGCATGCGTTCACCACCGATCAGGGCAAGCTGATGAAGGGCAAGCGGGTGATCCAGGTCAACGAGGACCCGGCCAAGATCAGCTTCAACTACCACCCCGACGCGGCGCTGGCCGCCGATGCGCGGCTGACCGCCGACAATATCGTCTATTGGCTGGACGAGGCCGAGATCGCGCCGAGCGGGTTCACCGGCGAGTTGGACCGGGAAACGCTGACCGCGCATCCGCCGGGACAGGCCGACAAGGCCAAGCCGGGCTATGTCAATTACATGTATGCGCTGGACCGTCTGGAAGAGGCGTTGCCCAGCGACCGGGTTCTGACCACCGATGGCGGGCGGTTTATGACCGAGGTCTGGTGCCGCATCTCTGCGCCCGACCCGAAAAGCTTCATCGCCACCACGAATTTCGGCTCGATCGGGATCGGCCTTCAGGAGGCGATCGGGGCCGGCATCGCGGCGCCCGACCGGCCCGTGGTGCTGTTCACCGGCGATGGCGGCTTCATGATGGGCGGGGTCAACGAGTTCAACACCGCCGTGCGATTGAAACAGGATCTGATCGTGATCCTGTGCAACGACTCGGCCTATGGCGCGGAGCATATCCAGTTTCTCGACAAGCGCATGGACCCGGGACTGTCGCAGTTCGACTGGCCGTCCTTTGCCGAGGTGGCGACCGCGTTGGGCGGGCAGGGGGTCTATGTGCAATCCGCCGGGGATCTGGACGCCGCGATCGAGGCGATCGAGGCCCGTGACGGGCCGCTGCTGATCGAGCTCAGGCTTGATCCGCACGATGTGCCGCGGATGCGGATCTGATGCGGGATTGCGCCCGGTTGCGGAGCGGTCTTCGGCTTTTGGCGGGTATGGTTGCGGTTCTGCTGGGTGTCGCGCAGGCCGATGCCGGTGAGCGGGTGCGGCTGGGGTTCGGCCATATCGCCTCCAATGACGTGCTAGCCGATCGGCGCGACCGCTGGCGCAGCGCCTCGCATGTGGCGAGCCTCGTCTGGGGGCGGCAATGGCAGGGGCTTCTGCCCGAACGCTTCGGCGATGTGATCGAGCTGAGGATGGGGCTGGAACTCATCACGCCGGAATACATCACCAGCCCGGCGGCGTTTATCGACCGGCCCTATGCCGCGGCGCTGTCGGCGGGGGTTCACTCTCATTTCCGGCGCGGCGGCACCGATTTTGCCGCCGGTGTCGATCTGGTCATGACCGGGCCGCAGACGCGGCTCGGCGATCTCCAAGCATCGATCCACGATGCGGTCGGCATCGACGGGCCATCGGCGGCGGTTCTGGCGGGGCAGATCGACAACGGGCTGCATCCCCGCCTTGTGTTCGAGGCCGGGCATCCGGTGCAACTGGCGCCTGCCATCGAATTGCGCCCCTTTGTCGAGGCGCGTTGGGGGGTCGAGACCCTGATGCGCGCAGGCGCTGACCTGACCCTCGGGCGGATCGGGGGGGCGGGGGAGTTGCTGGTGCGCGATCATGTCACCGGCCACCGGTATCGCGTCACCGGTGGTGGTGGCCGTGGTGTCAGCCTCGTGCTGGGGGGTGATATCGCGCGGGTCGAGAAAAGCCTGTTTCTGCCCGAACCCGGCTTTCGGCGCGAACCCGTGCGCCAGCGCCTGCGTGCTGGCGCGCATTGGCAGGGAGCGCGCGGGCGAGCGAGCGGGTTCTACGGGCTGACATGGCTGGGCGAGGAGTTTGTCGGCCAGAGCGAGCCGCAACTTCTGGGCTCGGTCACGTTGAAAATCAGATTCTGAGGACAAATCTGGATCTTGCCTGCTGTTGCTGATGTGAAACATCAGGATTTTCAGCAACAGTTTTCCGGGGATTTTCAACGTGGCGGGTTGGCCGGGCGAATCGCCTCTGTTACCGTCAAGGCAATAAAAAACGACAAGGCAGGTTATCAGGCAATGAGAACGGGCTTTCGTGGCACGTTCGTCATCTCCTGGTCGCAGACGGAAGTGGACGGTTTGGGCACGGCGCCGGTTCATGCGCTGAGTGTCGGGGCGACATGGCTCTGGCGCGGGGATGCGTTGCGCGTGGATGGTCCGGGCGAACTTTTGCGGCTGGAACAGGCGGACGGGGAAGAGAATATCCGCAAGCGCGCGGCACGGATGGTGCATCGGCTTGTGGGGGCGGCGGTGCATGACAGGGCGCGGCTGGACGAGGCCGGGTTGGACGGGCCGCTGATGGACAACAATTTCGTGGTGACGGATGGTGCGCGAAGCTACACGGTCACCTTGATCGACTTGGCGCCGGGGCAGCCGCCGCTGTTGATGTTCTTCAATGACATGCCGCCACGCGATCGGGAATTATGGGTCGTTCATCAAAGCTATGAGGGGCCGGTGCATGATCCGGCAGGGCCGGATGCGGGCGGCGTGATCTGTTTCACACCCGGCACGCGGATCGAAACGCCCCACGGGCCGCGGCGCGTCGAGGATTTGCGCGAGGGCGACCTGGTTCAGACCAAGGACAACGGCGCGCAGGACATCCTGTGGATCGGATCGCGGCGGATGACCGGTGCGCGGCTTTTCGCGATGCCGCGCCTGCGGCCGGTGCGTATCCGGGCCGGGGCGTTGGGGATCGGGCGCCCCGACGAGGAACTGATCGTGAGCCCCGAACACCGCATGGTGGTCCGGGGAGACGTGGCACGGGCGCTCTTCAACATCGATGAGGTGCTGGTGCGCGCCAAGGACATGGTGAACGGACGCAATGTCGTCACCGACAGCCAGCTGCGCGAGGTCACATATGTGCATCTGCTGTTGCCTGCGCATCAGGTGGTCTGGGCCAATGGTGTGGAAACCGAGAGCTTTCATCCGGCCAACACCGCCATCTCGACCCTTGGGGCGCAGGATCGCGAGCGGTTGTTGCGGATGTTCCCGGCGTTCGAATACAGCCCGCATTCCTATGGCGATTACGCAAGGCGCAACCTGTCGGACTCCGAGGCGGCGATCCTGATGCACGAGGCGGCATAGGTCGCCCCCCCTTTCCGCCGCCTCGATCCCTGTCTTTCCGGTTGACACGCCCCCGCGCTGATCTATAAGCGCGGCTTCATTGGTGTTGGTGGCCCCCGCAAGGGGATGCCTGTCGGGCGCCGGGAAACCGGGTAAGACCAGAGGACAACGCCCTTCATAGTGGCCCGCCCGGCCACGCATCAGAAGGAGACCAGCCGTGACCAAACGCACGACTGCCAAATACAAGATCGACCGCCGGATGGGCGAAAACATCTGGGGCCGCCCGAAATCCCCCGTCAACCGCCGTGAATACGGCCCCGGCCAGCACGGCCAGCGCCGCAAGGGCAAGCTCAGCGATTTCGGCATCCAGCTGCGCGCCAAGCAGAAGCTCAAGGGCTATTATGGCGACCTGACGGAAAAGCAGTTCCGCCGCATCTATGCTGAGGCCGAACGGGTCAGGGGTGACACCGGTGAGCACCTGATCGGCCTGCTGGAACGCCGTCTTGACGCGGTGGTGTATCGCGCCAAGTTCGTGCCGACCGTCTTTGCCGCACGCCAGTTCGTGAACCACGGCCATGTTCTGGTCAACGGCAAGCGGGTCAACATCCCCTCCTACCGCGTGTCCGAGGGTGACGTGATCGAGGTGCGCGACAAGTCCAAGCAGATGGCCGCCATTCTGGAAGCGACCCAGTTGGCCGAACGTGACGTGCCCGATTACATCGACGCGGATCACTCCAAGCTGACCGCGACCTTCGTGCGCACGCCGACGCTGGGTGATGTGCCCTATCCGGTGATGATGGAACCGAACCTCGTCGTCGAATTCTACGCGAAGAACTAAGCCGCTTTGCAGGCAGGATCAGGAAGGGCCGCGACGGGATGCCGACGCGGCCTTTTTCATGTCCGGTTTCATGTCGGGTCCATTTCGGGCCCATGCCGGTGCGACGCCTTTCTGTCTGGATCGGATCGTGCCGGGCCGTTATCAAGGGCCCTCAAGACCCCCAAGGAGCGCGCGATGCACAGGATCGAACCCCAGCCGGGCATCATGGAGATTGACCTTTATGTCGGCGGCAAGTCCCGCCTGGCCGGCCATGACGAGGTGCTCAAGCTGTCGTCGAACGAGAACCCGCTGGGATCGCCGCCGGTGGCGCGCGAGGCGTTGGCCCGGGCGGCGCGGGATGTGCATCTTTATCCGCCGACCGACCATGCCGACCTGTGCGCGGCGATCGGGGCGGTGCATGGGCTCGACCCCGCGCGGATCATCTGCGGGGTCGGGTCGGACGAGGTGCTGCAATTCGTCACCCAGGCGTTCAGCGGCCCGGGGGACGAGATCATCCACACCGAGCACGGGTTTTCGATGTATCCGATCCTGGCCCATATGGCGGGGGCGACGCCGGTTCGCCTGCCCGAGGTGGAGCGCGTGGTGGATGTGGATGCGATCCTGCGCGCCGTGACGGCACGAACGCGGCTTGTGCTGATCGCCAATCCGGGCAACCCGACCGGCACGATGCTGCCACAAGGCGATCTCGAACGGCTGGCCGATGGTCTGCCGGGCCATGTGATCCTCGTGATCGACGGGGCCTATACCGAGTATGCCGAAGGCTATGACGGCGGGGCTGCGCTGGCAGAAACACGCCCCAACGTCTTGATGACGCGGACCTTTTCCAAGATTTACGGGCTGGGCGGGTTGCGCGTCGGCTGGGGCTATGGTCCGCGCGCGATGATCGACGTGATGACCCGTATCCGCCAGCCCTTCAACCTGTCGGTGCTGCAACTGGCCGCGGCCGAGGCGGCGGTGCGGGATCGCGACTGGGTCGCGCGTTGTGCCGCGCTCAACGCCGAACAGCGGGCGCGGCTGGTCGGGGCGTTGCGGGAGATGGGCATTGCCTGCGATGACAGCCACGCCAATTTCGTGCTGGCCCGCTTTGCCGATGAGGGGCAGGCGGGGGCGGCGGATGCGGCACTGCAACGGGAAGGGATCATCGTGCGGCGGGTCGCGGGATACGGGTTTCCCGAGGGGTTGCGAATCACCGTGGGCGATTCGGCCCAGACCGGTCGGGTGATCGCGGCGCTGCAGCATTGGCGGGAGGGGCAATGATGGGCGAGCCTTATGCGCGCATCGCCCTGATCGGACTGGGGTTGATCGCCGGGTCGATGAGCCTCGCGCTGCGCCGGGCCGGGTATGAGGGCGAGATCACCGGCTATGCCCGCAGCGGCCAAACACGCGAGATTGCCCGCGAGATCGGCCTTGTCGACCGGGTTTGCGACAGTGCCGCCGAGGCCGCGCGCGATGCCGATCTGGTCGTGCTTTGCGTGCCGGTGGGGGCGATGGGAGCGGTCGCGCGCGAGATCGCGCCGGTCCTGAAGGCCGGGGCGACGGTTTCGGATGTGGGCTCGGTCAAGGCGGCGGTGGTCGAAGCTGTGGCGCCACATCTTCCTGAAAACGTTCACTTTGTCCCGACGCACCCGATGGCGGGCACCGAGCATTCCGGGCCGCGTTCGGGCTTTGCCGAACTGTTCGACAACCGCTGGTGCCTGATCGTGCCGGGTGCCGGCACCGACGCGCAGGCGGTCGAGCGGGTGGCCGCGTTGTGGCGGATGCTGGGCGCCAATACCGAGGTGATGGAGGTCGAGCATCACGACCTGCTTTGCGCCATCGTGAGCCATATCCCGCATCTTATCGCCTATACGATGGTCGGGGTCGCCGATGATTTTCGACGGGTGAGCGAGCAGGAGGTGATCAAGTTCTCGGCTGCGGGATTCCGTGATTTCACCCGGATCGCGGCGTCGGACCCGACCATGTGGCGCGATGTGTTTCTCAACAACAAGGAGGCGACGCTGGAAATCCTCGGGCGCTTTACCGAGGAGTTGTTCGCCCTGCAACGCGCGATCCGCACGGGGGATGGCGAACAATTGTTCGACTATTTCAACCACACCCGCTCGATCCGGCGCGGGATCATCGAGGCGGGGCAGGACACGGATGCGCCGGATTTCGGCCGGGTGAAGCCAAAATGAGGCTTAAGCTATTGATAATAATATCTTTTATTTTGTCGGCGTCCTGTGTTGGGGCCGCCTCGCCCGAGACATCCCTGCGCCCGGTGGCGCGGACCGAGAGCGGCCCCCCGGCGCGGGTGGCAGCGCGGCCGGAGCAGCCCGGGCTTTGGCGGGTGTTGCGACCCAGGCCGCGTAGCGAGGGGGTGCGGCTTTTCGCGTCGAAGCGCAAGCGGGCGCTGCAACGCGGCATGGTCTGTGGCGATCCGGCGATCCAGGGCGAGACCGTGGGGCGCGTGCGCGGCAAGCTTGGCGGATGCGGGGTTAACGACGCGGTAAGGCTGCGCTCGGTGGCCGGTGTCACGCTGAGCCAGCGGGCGGTGGTCGATTGCACCACGGCCAAGGCGTTGAAAACATGGGTGGAAAAGGGCATGAAACCGGCGCTGGGGCAGCGAGGCGGCGGGGCGGCGGAAATCCGGGTCGCGGCGCATTACGCCTGCCGGACGCGCAACAGCAAGACCGGCGCGAAAATCTCGGAGCATGGCAAGGGGCGGGCCATTGACGTGGCAGGTGTAGGCATGAAAGATGGAAGCGAAATCAACGTGTTGACTCATTGGGGCCGGGGCTGGCGCGGGCGCGCGCTCAGGCAGATGCACGCGCGCGCCTGCGGGCCGTTCGGCACCGTGCTGGGCCCGGCGGCCGACCGGTATCACCGCGATCATTTCCATTTCGACACGGCGCGCTATCGCTCGGGGTCATATTGCCGTTAACGCGGTCTTGCCGCACCGCGCCCAAGGGTTAATGCCTCGGCCTGCGCCGCGAAGCGGGGGGTGACTTGCGGCTGCGCCCCGGCTGCCGGGCGTGCACCGCCGCAGCGCGGCAATTATTTAGGGAAAATTGATCAATGCAGCGCGCGGTGGCCTGCTCCCTTGCCCGGCCCCCGCCCCCTCGTCCGGACCCCGCCCACCCACCCGTCCGGCCGAGGGGGCTTTGTCTGTTCGGGGTGAGGAGGTGCGCCAGTTGACCCTATTGCGTTTCGGGAAAAGGCTGAATCGCAAATACCCTGTCGCGCTTCGCGCTCGCGGGATATTTGCGATACATCATGTTGCGGGTATTTCCCGACACGCCCTAGCGTAGCCGGAGCACCGGGGCGGGGCCGAGCGGGACCGGGCCGAGCGAGACGCGGCCATTGGCGAAATCGAGCGGGATGTCGAGCGTTTCGGGATTGCCGGAGAGTTGCGCCGCGAGCGACAGCCCCTGTTCGAGCCGGTCGCCCCAGGCCGGCCCGATCCAGCCGAGATCGCGGGCGAGGGTGAGGATGTCGCGCCAGTTCTGTGCCTTGACGGTGAGTCGCCCCGAGGGTCGCCCGGTGCGATCGACCTCGAGCGTTCCGGCGAGCTTGAGTTCGAGCCGGCCCCAGCGCGCCTCGGCCAGACGAAGCCGGAGGCGCCGGGGCTGGGGGCGGGCATCGGACAGCGCCGAGAGATCCCAGGGCGCGTCGAACTCCACTTCGAGATCGGCGCGCAGCGCGTCGAGCCGGCGCGGCACGGCGCCGCCGCTGCGCAGGCCGACCCGGTCGGGCAGGGCGGGGATGAGCCCGTCGGCATTGATCGCGAAGCGATAGCCCGAGGTCGCGCCGGGCAGGCGGGTCACGGCGGCCTGCAGCCCGTCGAGCGTGCTGACCGCGCCGTCATCATTGGTGATGGCCATGGCGCCGGCGACGAGGTTCATCCGCTCCAGCGGCAGGGCGGGGGTGGCCGCGGTCACCAGGCTGGCGCGCATGTCCTTGCTGGCGATGTCGTAATGGGCCAGCGGGGTCGAGAGGCGCTGGGTCTCGGGCCAGATTGCGATGATGTGTTTGGGCCGGTAGCTGAGCGCGAAGATCTGGAAGAACGGGGCCGACCAGGCCAGCCCGGTGTCGGGATCGGCCAGCGCGGGCCGTTCGAACGTGGCATCGACCCGGTTGGGAAAGCCGCGGATCGCGAGATCGGTGTATTCGGCCTGCCAGCCTTCGGCGCGGCGGGCCTCGAACCACGTCTCGAAGCCGTGGCGGGCGCCGGTCATGGCGGCATACCAGTAGGCCGACCAGCCCAGCCCGGCGACGAGGATGAAGATCAACAGCCGTTTCACGCGTCACCCCCTTGTTGTCCGCGCCGCGACGTGCTGTTTACTGCCCCGCAGAAGAAAGGACCAGAGCATGTGGGTTTTCGGCTACGGGTCATTGATGTGGAAGCCGGGGTTTCCGCTGGCCGAGCGGCGGCTGGCGCGGTTGATGGGCTATGCGCGCACGTTCTGCATGCGCTCGATCCATCATCGCGGCACGCCCGAGCGCCCGGGGCTGGTGCTGGCGCTGGACGAGGTGGAAAAGACATGGTGCGACGGGATCGCGCTGAGGGTCCGGCCGGGCCATGAGGACAAGACGCTGGACTATCTGCGTGAGCGGGAACTGATCTCCGCGGCCTATCTCGAGCGACGGTTGCCGATCGTGCTGGCCGGGGGCGGCGAGGTCGAGGCGCTGTGTTTCGTGGTCGATGCCGAGCATGTGCAATATTGCGGCGGACTCGATCTGGAGGAACAGGCGCGGATCATCGCGGAGGCCGAGGGGGGCATGGGGCCCAACGACGAATACCTGATCAACACGGTGGCGCATCTCGACGAGATGGGCATTCATGACCCCGATCTGCAATGGCTGGCGCGGCGGGTGCGGAATTATCATCAGATGCCGTGAAGAAGGGCCGACAAGCCGCCATGAAACATCAATATTCCTTGGCTTGGGCGTGGCGAAGCCCTATCATCGCCGCCTAACGAAACAACGTGTCAGGAACCGTCCAGATGGACCAGCCGGACCGCGAGGCCGAGCCGCAGTTTTCCCACCCGGTGCGCCAGATCGTGTTGATGCTGGTGGTGCTGGGCCTGGCCGGCGTGGGGATCTTTTTCGCGCTGCCGCGGGTGATGCCGGTCTTTACCGCCAATCCCTATCTCAACGGGTTCATCCTGTTCGTTTTCGGCATCGGTGTGCTGGCCTGTTTCTGGCAGGTGTTCCAACTGTCGCGGTCGGTGCGCTGGATCGTGTCCTTTGCCGGCGGGCGGGACAGCGCCGACGCGGTGCGCGCGCCGCAGCTTCTGGCGCCGCTGGCGACACTGTTGCGCGGGCGCGGCCAGCGGATGCAGATCAGTTCGTCCTCGGCGCGGTCGATCCTGGATTCGGTGGCGCAGCGCATCGACGAGGAGCGCGAGATCACGCGCTATATCGTCAACGTGCTGATTTTCCTTGGCCTTCTGGGCACGTTCTATGGGTTGGCCACGACCGTGCCGGCGGTGGTCGACACGATCCGCAGCCTGGCCCCGCAGGAGGGCGAGGAGGGGATCGAGGTGTTCAACCGGCTGATGGGCGGGCTCGAAACCCAGCTGGGCGGGATGGGGGTGGCCTTTGCCTCGTCGCTTCTGGGGCTGGCCGGGTCGCTGATCGTGGGCTTGTTGGAGCTGTTCGCGGGGCATGGGCAGAACCGGTTCTACCGCGAGCTGGAGGAATGGTTGTCGTCGATCACCCGGCTGGGCTTTGCCAGCGGCGATCACGATGGCGATGGCGGCGGCGAACAGGCGGTTCTGGCTGGGCTCGTGGATCACATGGCCGAGCAGATGGACGATCTGCAGCAGATGTTCGCCCAGTCCGACATGACACGGGCGATGGTGGATGAGAAGTTGGGCACGCTGGCCGATGCGATCGAGCGGATGACCTATCGGATGAGCGATCAGAACCCGGTGCATGGCGCGCTGATGCGGGTGGCCGAGGGGCAGGAGGCGATCCTTTACGAGATGCAGAACCACCGCCCGCAACAGGACGCCGGCGGGATCGACGCCGAGAGCCGGATGCGGCTGCGGTCGATCGACGTGCAGATGCTGCGCATTCTCGAGGAGATCAGCGCCGGGCGGCACGAGACCATGGCCGAGCTGCGCAACGACATCAACGCGCTGGTGCGGGTCCTGGAGCGGCGCGGCACGCGCCCGGTCAGGGCGCTGAAACTGGCCCCCGAACATCAGCACGGTCAGGGCGGGGAAAAGGCCAGGGATCAGGGCGGAGAGGAGTAGGCCATGGCGCTGTCGCGGCGCACCGGGCAACGGTTTCAAGCCTCGATCTGGCCCGGCTTCGTCGATGCGATGACCGGCCTTTTGCTGGTTCTGATGTTCGTGCTGACGATCTTCATGCTGGTGCAGTTCGTGCTGCGCGAGACGATCACCGGGCAGGAGACCGAGCTTGACACGCTGTCGGCCGAGGTGGCGGCGCTGGCCCAGGCGCTGGGGGTGGAGCAGCGCCGCGCGGCGGGGCTGGAGGCCGAATTGTCCAACACGATCGAGACCGCGCAGGCCGAGGCCGAGCGGCAGGCCTCGGTGATCGAGCGGCTCAGGTCCGAGCGCGCGTCGCTGGATGCTGAGCTTGAGATGGCGCAGGGGCAGTTGGAGACGACGCAGGGGCAGCTCGAGGCGGCACAGGGGCGGATCGCGACATTCGAGGAACAGGTGGCGGGGCTTCTGGCGGAACAGGCCGAGGATCGGGAACGGATTTCCGGGCTGGAGGATCGCGAGGCCGAGCTTGTGAGCGAGCGCGAGGCGCTCGACCTTGCGCTGGCGCAGGCGCGCGAGGAGATCGACGCCGGGGCCGAGGCCGCGCGTCTGGCGGCGGCGCGGCGCGAGGCGCTGGAGGCGCTGGTGGCCTCGCTGCGCAGTGAAAAGGCCGACCTGGAGAGCGCGCAGGCGGGGCTTCTGGCCGAAAGGGCGGAGTTGCAGGCGACGCAGACCGAGCTTGAGGATCGTCTGAGCGAGGAAGAACAGGCGCGGCTGGCCGAGGCGGCGGCGGCGGAGATGCTGCGCGATCGGCTGGAGAATGCCGAGACGGAACTGACCGCGATGACCCTGGCGCTGGAAGAACAGCGGCGGCGCGCCGAGGAGACGCTGACGCTGCTGGCGGCGGCGGAGGGGGAGAGCGACGACCTCGAGGCGCGTCTTGCGTCGGCGCTGCTGGAGGGCGAGCAGGTGCAGGCGACGCTTTCCGAGGTGGAAGAGGAGGCGTCGCAGCGCGCCCTCAGGATTGACGAGCTCGAAATGGCGCTGGCGGCGGCGCTGCTGTCCGGGGAGGAGCAGCGGGCGGTGTTGTCGGAGGCCAAGGAAGACTCGGCCCGGCAGGCGGCGCGGATCGGTGAACTTGAGACGGAATTGACGGAGGCGCGGCAAACTGGCGCGGAACGGCAGGCGGCGCTGTCGCAGGCAGAGCAGGACGCATCGCAGCTTGCGGCGCGGATCAGCGCGCTTGAGATGGCGCTGGCCGAGGCGCGCCAGACC
>JAABTV010000035.1 GCA_011389685.1 Paracoccaceae bacterium | reverse complement strand
ATGGTGCTCTCTGCGCATTGCCGACGGTAGATCTGTGCAGCGATGCGACCGCATCGAAAGTCCGAACACTCCACCTCACAATGTTTTCCCGCCCGGAACAGCGGCGAAGCCGCCCGGGCAGCACACCATTGCCCGGCTGGCGGTTTTTCTGCGAAAAACCTGCCGGGAGGGGGCCGCCCCGTCGTGCCGGAGGCACGCCTTTGGCGTGACTGGGTGCTTTTGAGGGGTTGCGTGCCGCTTGGGACAGGGGATGACGTTGTGGGATAAATTGCCCTGCGCTGATGTTGTGAGCACCCGACCGCGGCCATGTGCTGCTCTCTCGCGCGGTGCGTGGGGCAAACCGCCCTGAATGGGCTTTCCATTCGCGGGCGAAAACCGCTATCACCGCGGCCAAAGACGATATGAAAAAGGCCCGACAAGATGACGCGCTATTCCGCCGCCGAGATCGAAGCAAGATGGCAGGACGCCTGGGACAAGGCCGGGGTGTTTCGCGCCGCCCGGGACAAGAGCAGGCCGAAATACTATGTGCTGGAGATGTTTCCCTATCCGTCGGGGCGGATCCATATGGGGCATGTGCGCAATTACACGATGGGCGACGTGATCGCGCGTTACAAGATCGCCAACGGGTTCAACGTGTTGCATCCGATGGGCTGGGACGCGTTCGGGATGCCGGCGGAGAACGCGGCGATGGCCAGCGGCGGCCACCCCAAGGACTGGACCTATGGCAATATCGCCGACATGCGCGGGCAGATGAAGCCGCTGGGTCTTTCGATTGACTGGAGCCGGGAATTCGCCACTTGTGATCCGGAGTATTACGGCCAGCAGCAGGCGCTGTTCCTCGATTTCCTCGACAAGGGGCTGGTTTATCGCAAGGAGGCGGTGGTCAACTGGGATCCGGTGGACATGACCGTTCTGGCCAATGAACAGGTGATCGACGGCAAGGGCTGGCGCTCGGGCGCGGAGGTGGAGCGGCGCGAGTTGACGCAGTGGTTCTTTAAGATCAGTGATTTCTCGGGCGAGTTGCTGGAGGCGCTGGAGGGGCTTGAGAACTGGCCGGCCAAGGTGCGCACCATGCAGGAGAACTGGATCGGGAAATCGCGTGGCTTGCAGTTCTCGTTCGAGCGGGTGGATGGTGGCGAGATCGAGGTTTACACGACCCGGCCCGACACGTTGATGGGGGCGAGTTTTGTCGGGATTTCGCCCGATCACCCGCTGGCCCGGGAATTGGAGGCGAAAGACGCGGGCGTGGCCCGTGCAGTCGCCGGGATGCGCAAGGGCGGCACCACGGAAGAGGCTATCGAGAAGGCCGAGAAGCTGGGATACGACACCGGGCTCAGGGTGCGGCATCCGCTCAACCCCGATTGGGAATTGCCGGTCTGGATCGCCAATTTCATCCTGATGGATTACGGCACAGGCGCGATTTTCGGCGTGCCCGCGCATGACCAGCGCGACCTGGATTTCTGCCGCAAGTATGACCTGCCGGTGATCGACACGTTCTTTGCGCTGGACGACCCGAGGCCGGTGGGGGGCGAGGCATTCGTACCGCCCAAGAGCGAAAAGGTGAAATGGGTCGATCATTTCACCGGGATCGACGTGGCCACGGGGCAGGAGGCGATCGACGCCACCATTGATTTTGCCGAGGCGCAGGGCTGGGGCAAGGGGGTGACCCAGTATCGGCTGCGCGACTGGGGGCTGAGCCGCCAGCGTTACTGGGGCTGTCCGATCCCGGTGGTGCATTGCGATACCTGCGGCGTGGTGCCCGAGAAAAAAGAGAACCTGCCCATCCGCCTGCCCGATGACGTGAGCTTCGACGTGCCGGGCAACCCGCTTGACCGGCATCCGACATGGGCCGGGTGTGCCTGTCCCGCCTGTGGCAAGCCGGCGCGGCGCGAGAGTGACACGATGGACACGTTCGTTGATTCGTCGTGGTATTTCGCCCGCTTCACCGCGCCGCGCGCCGAGACGCCGACGGTGATGGAAGAGGCCGAATACTGGATGAACGTGGACCAGTATATCGGCGGGATCGAACATGCGATCCTGCACTTGCTTTATTCGCGGTTCTTTGCCCGGGCGATGCATATCTGTGGCCACCTGCCGGAGAAGTCGAAAGAGCCGTTCGATGCGCTGTTCACCCAAGGGATGGTGACGCATGCGATCTATCAGACGCGCGATGCCAAGGGGCGGCCGGTCTATCATTATCCCGAAGAGGTCGAGCTGCGCGACGGCAAGGGGGTCTTGAAGGATGGGCGCGAGGTCGAGATCGTGCCCTCGGCCAAGATGTCGAAATCCAAGATGAACGTGGTCGATCCGATCAACATCATCTCGAGTTTCGGGGCGGATACCGCGCGCTGGTTCGTGCTCAGCGACAGCCCGCCGGAGCGTGACGTGGAGTGGACGGCCTCGGGGGCGGAGGCGGCGTTCAGGCATCTTGGCAGGGTCTGGCGGATCGCCGATGAGGTGGTCCACTCGGACGCGCCCGCCTCGGGCGAGGATGACGCCCTGATCCGCGAGATGCACAAGGCGATCCATGACGTGACCATGGGGATCGAGAGTTTCGGTTTCAACGCGGCGATTGCCCGGCTTTACGCCTTTACCAACGCGATCCAGAAATCGCAGGCCGGCGCCAAAGCAAAACGCGTGGCGGTCCGGGCGCTGGCGCAGTTGATGAGCCCGATGACGCCGCACCTGTCGGAATCCCTCTGGGAAATGCTGGGCGGTGAGGGGCTGGTGATCAACGCGCCCTGGCCCAGGGCGGACGAGGCGATGCTGATCGAGGAGAGTGTGACGATGCCGATCCAGATCAACGGCAAGCGGCGGGCGGAGATCAGCGTGGCCAAGGACATGGACAAGGCAGAGGTTGAAAAGCTGGCGCTGGCGACGGATGCTGTGCAAAAGGCGCTCGATGGGGGCAGCCCGAAAAAGGTGATCGTCGTGCCCGGGCGGATCGTGAATGTGGTGGTCTGACAGAAGATCCTTTCTTGCAGGCGCTCTGGCGCTTGGCGGGTGCGGGTTCGCGCCCGCCTATGGGCCGGGCGGCACGGCGGGGCGGTTGCAGGGCACGATCCTGATCGACGCGCCGCAGGACCGGAACGGCTATCTGCTGGTGCGTCACCTCGAAGACCGGCTGGGCCGGGCGGCGGCGCCGCGCTTTGGCCTGTCGCTGGCGCTCGATACCAAGCGCGAGCGGATGGCGGTCGCGGCCGACAACATCACCACGCGGTTCAACCTGATCGGGCAAGTGAGCTATGCGCTGCGCGATCTGGGCGATGGAAAGGTGCTGACCTCGGGCAAGGTAGACAGCTTTACCGGCTATTCCGCCACCGGATCGACCGCCGCGACCCAGACCGCCGAGGCCGACGCGCATGAGCGGTTGATGACCATACTGGGCGATCAGATCGTCACGCGCCTGACGGCGGCGTCGGGGGATTTGCCGGCATGAAACTGTCGGGGCGGCAGGCGGCGGGGTATTTCGCGCGGCCCGAGCCGGGGCGCACCGGCCTGTTGATCTATGGCGCCGATGCGATGCGCGTGGCGCTGCGCCGCCAGGAGGTGATTGCCGCACTCATCGGCCCCACCGGCGACGAGGAAATGCGACTTGCGCGTATCCAGGGCGCCGACCTGCGCAAGGATCCGGCGATGCTCCTCGATGCGATCAAGGCGCAGGGGTTCTTTCCGGGGCCGCGCGTCGCCTTTGTCGAGGATGCGACCGACGGGCTTGCCGATGTGATCGCGGCCGGCCTGAGCGAATGGCGCGAGGGCGATGCGCAGGTGGTCGTGACGGCGGGGGCGCTCAATGCGCGCTCGAAGCTGCGCAAGCTGTTCGAGGGGCACAGGAATGCCTATGCGGTGGGGCTTTATGACGACCCGCCGGGGCGCGAGGAGATCGAGGCGGACCTGGCCCGCGCCGGGCTGCGCGAGGTCACGCCCGATGCGATGGGCGCGCTGACCGCGCTGGCGCGCGAGTTGGGGCCGGGGGATTTTCGCCAGACCATCGAGAAACTGGCGCTCTATCGGTATGGCGAGTCCGGGGCGGTGGTGGTCGAGGAAGTGGCCGCCTGTGCGCCCCTGTCGGTCGAGGCGGGGGTGGATGATGTATTGAACCTCGTGGCTGAGGGGCAGATGGGCGAGATCGGCCCGGTGATGCAGCGGCTGACCGCGCAGGGCGTGGCGCCGGTGACGCTCAGCATCGGGGCGATGCGGCATTTCAAGGCGCTTTACACGGCGGCGAGCGATCCGGGCGGCGCGGCACAGGGCATCGCGCGGATGCGCCCGCCGATCTTTGGCCCGCGCCGCGACCGGATGCTGCGGCAGGCGCAGGGCTGGGGGGCGGCCAGGCTCGAAACCGCGCTGGGGCTGATCACCGACACCGACCTCACATTGCGCAGCGCGGGGCAACGCGCGCCCGCCATGGCGCTGGTCGAGCGG
The DNA here is from genome assembly GCA_011389685.1 of Paracoccaceae bacterium. Taxonomy (GTDB): domain Bacteria; phylum Pseudomonadota; class Alphaproteobacteria; order Rhodobacterales; family Rhodobacteraceae; genus Aquicoccus. The sequence continues at coordinate 34,403 of JAABTV010000035.1, read as the reverse complement.
TGTTTCCTGAGGCTGGCGGGGCTGGCCAGGGCGCGGCGGTGAGGCCGCCCCGCCCCGGGTCGGGCGCTGCCCTCTCGTTGGGCCGCTCCTCCCACATGACGCGCCGTCGTGCTGGTGAAGGCGGAGCAACCGGGGCAAGGTCGCGCGGGCAACAGGGGAGGAACCGCCATGTATGAAGTGATCGGGAACACGCAAAGCCGGGCATTCCGGGTGATGTGGCTTCTGGAGGAATTGGGGCGGGATTATACCCACACGCCCGACAAGCCGCGCAGCGGGCGGGCGGCGGAGCTGAACCCGTCGGGCAAGATTCCGGTGTTGTGCGATGGTGACGCGGTGCTGACCGATTCAACCGCGATCATGACCTACCTCGCGGACAAGCACGGCGCGCTCACGCATCCCTGCGGCACGGTGGAGCGGGCGAAGCAGGATGCGCTGACCCATCAGATTCTCGACGAGATGGATTCGGTGCTCTGGGTGGCGACACGGCACAAGTTCACGCTGCCCGAGGACAAGCGGGTGCCGGATGTGATCGACTCGCTCAAGTGGGAATTCGGTCGCAACGTGGCGCAGATCTCCGAGCGGTTCGAGGGCCCGTTCCTGATGGGCGAGACAATGACCGTGCCGGATATCATCCTGACCCATTGCCTGAACTGGGCCTTCGGCGCGAAATTCCCCTATGATCAGGAGAACCTGCTGACCTATGCCAAGGCAATGCGCGAGCGGGATGCGTTCAAGGCGGCGGTGGCGCGATAGCGCGCTGGAAAAGGGGGCGACATGATTCTGGGTCATATCGGGGTGCGCAAGGGCTCCAAGGGGGTGCCGGGCAAGAATTTCAAACCGCTGTGCGGCAAGCCCCTGATCGACTGGTCGCTTGAGCCGCTTCTGGCCAACCCGCGCGTGGGGGCGGTGGTGGTGTCGACCGACGATCCGGTGATCCGCGATCATGCGCTGGGCATGGGCACGCTCGATATCGGGCTGCGCCCGGACGAGCTTTCTACCGATGTGGCGCCGAAATGGGGGGTCTGGCAACATGCGCTTGAGGCGGCGGAGGCGGCGCTGGGTCAGAAGGTGACGGCGTTTGTCGATCTCGACGCGACGCTGCCCCTGCGCCTGCCCGAGGATATCGACGGTGCGCTCGACCTTTTCGAGGCCGAGCGACCGGACATGGTGATGTCGGTCTGCGAGGCGCGAAAGAACCCCTATTTCAACCTTGTCGAACCCGATGAGAGCGGCGCGTTGCATGTGTCGAAACCGTTGCCCGGCGGGGTCTGGGCGCGGCAGGCGGCGCCCACGGTCTATGAGCATGTGGGCGTGGTTTACGTGCTGGCGCCGGATTATCTGCGCCGGGCCAGGACAATCTATGAGGGGCGGGTGATCCCCTATGTGGTGCCCCCCGAACGGTCGATCGATATCGACAACCCGTTCGATTTCCGGCTGGTCGAGCTCTTGATGCGCGAACGGCTGGCTTCGGGCGAGGGGATCAACCCGATACCCCCCATCCCGCCAGCGTCCTGAGGGTCTTTTCGACCGCGCCCGCGTGATTGGCCAGAAAGGCGTCGATCCGCTGTTTGTCGGGCAGGGTGCCGGCCATGATCGCCCCGGGCAGATCCTGCGCCGTGACCTGTTGTGCGACTCCCGCCGCGATGGCCTCGGTCGCGGGGTATTCGATGGTCCAGATCTCGGGGCCGACGATCACCGGCTTGCCCAGCGCCAGCGGTTCGATGATGTTATGCGAGCCGCGCGGATGAAAGCCACCGCCGGTCACCGAAAGATCGCCCATCGCGAGGTAGAAATACATCTCGCCCAGCGAATCGCCCAGAAGCACGTCGATCTGCGGGGTGTCGGTGAGGATCAGCCTTTCATCAAGGATCGCGGAGCGGCGGGCAAAGCGCAGCCCCGCCTGCGCAAGCCTTCGGGCCACCGCGTCGAACCGTTCGGGCGCGCGCGGGACAAATACTAAAAACGCCTTGTCAGAGACGGATTTCACCGTCTTGATGAACAGCTCCTCCTCGCCCTCGATGGCCGAGGCCAGCGTGATCACGCGCCGCCCGCCCGCCAGCGCCGCGCGGGCCGCTTGGGCGGCCTGCAGTTGCGCCTCGGGGATCGGCTGTTCAAAGCGCATTTCGCCTGTCACAGAGACGTTTTCCTGCCCAAGACTGCGGAACCGTTCGGCCTGAAGCTCCGATTTCACCATCACGCCCGCGAAACCCGGCACGAGAAGCGCGGGCGAGAGGAACCGCGTGCGGTCGCGCTCGAAGCTGCGGACCGGGTATTGCCCGTTGCACAGGTAAAGCGGCACGCCCGCGCGACGGCTGGCGGTGATCATCCCGGGCCAGAATTCGACCTCCATCACCAGGCCGAATTTTGGCCGGAAGGCGCGGAAGAACCGGCGGAAGGCAAGCCCGTAATCGAAGGGCACGTAAACCGCCGCAAGCCGCCCGGTTGCGATCTCGGGGGCAAACACCTTTTCCGCCTCGCGCAGCCCCGCGGGGGTGAAATGCGTGGTCACCACATGTTCGCCCCGCTTCAGGAACGCACGGATCAGCGGCACCGCCGAGCGCAATTCACCCAGCGAGACGGCATGCACCCAGACATGCGGGGTATTGCGCGGCGCGTGGCGGCCGAAGCGCTGGCCCAGCCGCTGGACATAAAGCGGATCGCGCCGCCCGCGCCGCCAAAGATAGGCCAGCATGACGGGCATGAGCACGACCCAGCCCACGCGCCAGAGCACGAGAAAGGCGCGAAGCCTCGGCGGTTTGGTCCAGGGTGGAATGGGCAAGGGCAGAGCCTGTTCAGACAAGATCGAGAAGCTTTTGGCACAAAGCGTCGAGCCGGTCCATATTGGCGGTGACAAGGGCCTCGGCGCGTTTGGCCATGGCGGCGTTGTCCGGGTCGGACACGGCCCGGGCCAGCGCCTCGGGGGTCGCGACCATGAACGCGGCCTGTGCATCGTGAAGCGCGGTGTAATCGGCGGGGAAATTGGCGAGGTGTGGCCCGTGCAGGATGGCCGTGCCCAATGCGGCCGCCTCCCACGGGTTGTGACCCTCGACAGGGCCGGTGCTGCCGCCGATGAAAGCCACCGGGGCCAGCCGATAGAACAGCCCCATCTCGCCCAGCGTATCGGCAAGGTAGACCTGCGTTTCGGGCGTGATCCTCTCCCCCGCGCTGCGCCGCGCCAGCCGCAAGCCGCGTGCGCGGATCGCCGCCGCCACCTCCCCGCTGCGCTCGGGCAGGCGCGGCGCGAGGATCAGGAGCGTGTCGGGTGCGTGTGCCAGGCTCTGCCCATGTGCGTCCAGAACCAGCGCCTCGTCCGAGGCATGGGTCGAGGCGGCAAGCCAGAGGGGCCGCCCCCCGATATCCGTCTCCAACACGGCCCGATCCCGTGGCAGGTCGGCCAGTGGCGGCGCGATCGACTTGAGCGATCCGTCCCGCCGCACCATCGGCGCGCCCAGCGTGGCGAGGTTGGCCGCCGTGCGCGCCTCCTGTGCCGAGACCAGCACAAAACGCGGCAGGATATCGCGATAGATCGCCCGCCCGCGCCGCCGTCGGGCCAGCGCCGCATCGTTCATCCGCGCATTGACCAGCGCCAGCGGAATGCCCGCCCGGTCGGCGCGAAACACCAGCCCGGGCCAAAGCTCCTGCTCGGCCCAGATCGAGAGATCGGGCCGCCAATGAGCAAGGAACCGCCGCGCCGGGCCGGGCGCGTCGAGCGGGGCGAATTGATGCAGCGTGCGCGGCGGCATGTTGCGCGCAAGCGCCCGGGCAGACCCAAGCGTGTTCGAGGTGACGAGAAAGCTCAGATCAGGCTCCAAGGCGGCCAGACGCGCGATCAGCCCGCGCAGGGCCAGCACCTCGCCCAGCCCCACCGCATGCATCCAGACAAGCCGCCCCTCGGGGCGCGGGGCCGAAGCATGGCCCAGTTTCTCGCGCCAGCGCGCCGCATCTTCCTTGCCCCGCGCAAGCCGCCGCCTGAGCAACAAGGGCAGGACCGGCTGCATCGCCCATGTCAGCACCAGCCAGCCGCGCAGGGCGATTCCGGGGCGCACCGTCTTACCCGTCTTCATCTGACTGAAAATACCTTGGGGGTTTGGGGGGTGAAACCCCCAAGGTCAATACCGGCCCTCGCCATGGCGCGAGATTCAGCCATGGTCGTGGAATTCCTTTTGCAAGCTGCGCGCCCAGAAATCCGCATTCCGCAGCACCTCGACGAAACGCGCCGCGGCATTGCCCTCGCCGAACGCGGCGTCGCGCGGGTGGCGTTGGCCCCAGTCCTGCACGAGAAAGCGCAGGATGGTGGCGCTGTCCTCGGCCGCGCAGGAAGTGATCGAGGCGCCGTTGGCGCGGTTCTTCTGCCGCGTGCCGATATCGAGCGAGGGGATGCCGAGGAACGGCGCCTCGCGCACACCGGCGCTGGAATTGCCGACAATACAGGCGGCGTGTTTCATCGCCTCGGAGAAATGCGAAAAGCGCATCGACGGAATGGTGCGGAACCGCTCGGGCGGGAGGCGGCGGATCACGGCGAGTATATCCTCGGCGCCGGGGTCGTTATTGGGCAGGATCACCACGAAATGTCGCCCGCTCGTCTCTAACGCGGCGAAAAACGCCTCGGCCTGCGCGCCCATCCTGTCGGATTCCGAGGTGACCGGATGGAAGGTGGCGATGCCGAACGCGTCAAAGGGAATCTCGTAGCGGGTCTTCACATCCGCGATGGTCACGCCTGACTCGCGCGAGTGGAAATCAAGCTCGGGCGAGCCGATCACGTGGATCGCCTCGCGCGGCTCGCCCAGCGCCATCACGCGGCGCGCGGCGGCCTGCGAGGAGACGAAATGGCAATAGGCCAGCTTGGTGTTGCAATGGCGAAACAGCTCGTCGATCGTGCCCGAGACCTCGCCGCCCTCGATATGGGCGCAGCGGATATAGTTGGTGGCACAGACCAGCGCACAGGCCAGCGCCTCGACCCGGTCACCATGCACCACCACGAGGTCGGGGCGATGTTCGGCCACGAAATCCGAGAACCCCAGCACGGTCTTGGCCAGCACCATGTCCTGCGGATCGTTGATGCGCTGGTTGAGATATTCATGCACGGTCACGCCCGGGGTGCGGTGCACCTCGATCTTGGTGAGGCCATAGCGGTCGAGCATGTGCATGCCGGTGACGAAGATGCCGACCTCGTGGCCCGCGTCGCGGGCGGCCAGCGCCAGCGGCTCGATCTTGCCGAAATCGGCGCGGGTGCCGGTGACGAAGAGAAGGCGTTTGCTCATGCGTCGACCCTTTCGAACGCCACCACGAGGGCCGAGGACAGGTCGATCCGGGGATAGAGGCCGGCCGCGGCGCACAGGTCATAGATGCGTTTGGTTGCCGCGCGCGAGATCAGCCTGGGGTGAAACTCGATCACCAGCGCGCGCAGGCCGTCGAGCGTGATGCCGTCGAACAGCGCCTCTTCGCCGCCCTCTATGTCGCACACAAGGACGTCGGGGCGGAAATCGGCCAGCACCTTGCGCATGTCGCGCACCGGAACCTCGACTGCGCCCTGCGCCGCGACCCGGTCGCTGATCGAGCTTTCGGTGAAGTTTTCATGCAGGTTGAAGCGGATCGGGGTTTCGTCGTCGGTGGGCAGCAGCACCGCGTTGTGGACGGCGACATTGGTGATGCCGTTCATCTCGTGCAGTTGGCGGATCGCGTCGATCAGGGCTGGGTTGGCTTCGTAGGCTTCGATCCGCACCTGCGGGTTGGCCCGGGCCACCACGCCCGAGACGATGCCCATGCCGGTGCCCAGTTCGAGGATCCGGTCGCTGGGTCGCACCAGCGCCGAGAGCGCGTCAAGCTCGGGGCGTTCATAGCCGCCCTTCCAGAGATGTTTCCAGACCGTGCGGCTGACATGGGGGCCGGTGACGGGTACCTTGATGCCGCGAAAATTCAGGACCGGCTTCAGGGCACGCGCCCGGTGCATCGCGGTGATCAGCAATCCCATTGCGGGCCCTTTTTCATATCGCTCTCAGGCGTCGGGTTATGGCATATCCGCCTGCACCTGACAACGCAGCTCGCTCAGCACCGGTTCGTTCGGGGCGGGCAGGTCACGGGCCTTGATCGCGCGCAGGTAGGCGGCGCGCCAGAGTCGGGCCACGCGGTCGTTCGATTTCTTGAGGATCGGGTAATCGTAGAGCCGGACCATGGCGAACGGGTAGGTCGAATAGGGCTGTTCGCGCGGCAGCGTCGCGGCGATATGCGCCAGCGCCCGGTCGCGCCATCCGGGGGCGGTGGGATCGGCCAGAAGCGCGCGGGTGGTGGCCGCGTTCTCCGCGTAACTGTGGGCGGCGTAGGTCAGGGTTTTTTGCAGGAAACTGTCATCCTGTTCGGCCAGCCGCGCGAGGAAACCGTCATAGGGGAACAGCCCCCGGAGGCTGAGTCCGGCGTCGATCATCGCCCGGGAAAAGCCACGCTCGCCACGGCGGATGACCTTGTATTTGTTCGAGGTGAGTTTCAGCCCGTCCCAATAGGCGCGAAACGCCATGTCAGAGACTGTTTTGCCGGGGATCATGTAGCAATAGCTTTCGAGAAAGCATGTCTGCCCGCGTTCGCGCAGGATGGTTCCGGTGAGGTCGGCCTCGGAGCGTTCCAGCGCGTCGATGAGGGTGGCGCCGGGGCGCAACGGAAACCAGATGCTGTCATTGAGGATCAACAGGCGCTCGGGCGTGATGCTCCAGCGGTCAAGCTGGCGGATGCCATCGCGATAGCCGCCGAAGTCATAACCGAAATTGGGCCGCTCCATGATCCGCCATGCGACCGGGTTCAGCAGGGTGTGATCGGCGGGCGTAAGCGGCGCGTTGGACACGATGAAGGGTGCGTATCCGCGCCTGACCAGATGGGCGCAGGTGGCGCGGGTGCTTTGGGCGACGCCCGAGGGTTGATAGATCAGGAGGAGCGCGATTTTCGCCGATTGCGGCGCGTCGCCCTCGGACCACGCAAAGCCGCGTTCAAAGGCGGCGTCATGGCGGCGGCGCTGGCCCGGTTCGATCAGCGCCTCGGGGATCGCCGAAAGCTGTTGCTTGAGCCGCGCCCATTCGCGTTTGAGTTTCCAGAGCGGGATCATTCCGAGAAATCGCTCCAGCGCAATTGCTGATTGCGTTTCACGGCATGTTTCAGGGTCCGGCCCAGCACCTTGTCGAATTCATAGCCTGGAATTTCGCCCGAGCCGGGGCGGCGGGCCCAGATGTCCTGTTCGCCAATGGTGTGACCGGCGGGCAGGTCGGCATCGGCTACGACGCTCGCGCGGGCAAAGCGATAGACATCTTCCTCGGGGCCGGTGCGTTTCTTGTCGTTGTTCGCGGCGATCCAGATTTCGCGGCTGCGGTCGATCAGCAGGCGCAGTTCGGCCGGGTCCATCGAGCAGGAAATATCGGGGCCCTTGCGATAGCGCGTGTCGGTGTAATGGCGCTCGAGGATCGAGGCACCCAGCGCCACGCTGGCCAGCGCCATTTCGGGGCCGATGGAGTGATCGGAAAAGCCCACGACGGCGTTGGGGAAAGCGTTGCGCAGCTCGGTCACGCCCTTGAGCGAGACGATTTCGGGCGGCGAGGGGTAGAGATTTGTGCATTCGAGCAGGGCATAGTCCACGCCTGCTTTCTCCAGAATGGCGACACTGGCGCGCATGGTCTCGATCGTCTGCATCCCCGTCGAGAGGATCACCGGCTTGCCCTTGGCCGCGATGTGGCGAATGAGCGGGAGGTTGTCGGCCTCGCCCGAGCCGATCTTGTAGGCGGGCACGTCGAGCATTTCGAGAAAATCGCAGGCGGCGCGGGAGAAGGGCGTGGAAATCCAGATAAGCCCGAGATCTTCGGTATAGCGTTTCAACTCGGCCTCATCCTCGCGCGAGAGGGCGCATTGCTCCATCACGTGCCAGATCGAGATATCGGCATTGGGCGGGAATATCTGCTTGGCCTCGTCGGTCATCTCGTCCTCGACGATATGGGTCTGATGCTTGATCATCTCGCAGCCGGCGGCGGCGGCGTGGCGCACCATTTCCCTGGCGACCTCCAGATCGCCGCCATGGTTGATGCCGATCTCGGCGATGACGAGGGGCGGATGGGCGGGGCCGATCTCGCGATGTGCGATCTTCATGTCATGCCTCCCTGGGCTTGGCGGGTTTCCTGATCTCTTTCCAGCGGTTATGGAACCACAGCCATTGGCCCATGTGCCGACGCACCTGTGCTTCGAGGCTGTCGTTCAGGGCCTGGGTCATTTCTTCAGGCGTGGTATGCGGCACCGGGGCCTCGAACACACCACGGAACGACAGGCCGTCGGGTTGGCGGATGCCATAGCAGGGGATCATCACCGCGTCGTATTTCAGCGCCAGTTCGGCGAAGGAAAGCGCGGTATAGGCGGGTTGACCGAAGAAGTTGAGCGACACGCCGTTGCGCAGGCGCTGGTCGATCAGCACGGCGAGCGTGCCGCCGCCCTTGAGAAAGCGCATCATCTCGGCCATGCCGCGACGGCCGCGCGAGAACAGCGGCGTGCCGATCTTCGAGATGGTCTCGACGTAGATCTCGTTGAACGGCTGGATGTTCATCGGGCGATAGATGCCGCCGATCGGGAAACCGCGATGGATCACGCCCGCGCGGATCACGTCGTAATTGCCAAAATGGCCCGAAACGAGGATCACGGGGCGGCCTTCGGCGCGGGCGGCGTCGAGCGCGGCGAGGCCGGGGCCCTCGAAGGGGGTGGCCCGGGCGATGGGCACGAAATCCTCGGGCGAGAAGAGTTCGGCCATGGTGCGGCCGAAATTGTCGGGCACGGCGCGGGTGAGGCGTTCGACCTCGGCGCGGGGCAGGTCGGGGCGCACGAGGGCGAGATTGGCACGGATGCGTTTGCGCCAGCCCACCAGCGGGGCGACGACGCGCGACACCAGCCAGCCCGAAACAGGCACGCGCCAGCGATAGGGCAGGCGGCGCAGCATCCAGAGCGTGCCGCGAATGACGGCAAAGCGGATGCGATCCCTGAAGTCTGGTTTGTCGTCGGGCATGGTCGGGCGTCCATCAGTCTCGATGGGTGTATCGCCCAAAAAACGATCCTTTGAAAGCCCCGGAGGCGGCCGGTGTCAGAGCGCGGGCCGGGCCTTTGTATCGCCGAACCAGCCGCCAAGCGCGGCCTCGTAGGCCATCGCCGCCTGCATGGCGATTTCGTCGCGATAGGCGGGCGCCACGATCTGAAGCCCGGTCGGCACGCCGGACGCACCGAACCCCGAGGGAACGGTGACGACGGGGCAGCGGCTCATCATGTTGAAGGGCGTGGTCAGCACCCAGCCCAGTTCGGGGCGGACGGTGACGCCTTCGATCGCGATCTCGCCCCGCGAGGGGTCGAAATCGGCGGGCACGGCAGGAATGGCGGTGGTCGGGCAGATCAGGCAATCATACTCTTCGAGCAGCGGCCCGAGTTTCATGTAGGCTGCGCCCGCAACTTCGAGACTGCGCACGAAATCGCGTGCGGTCGAGATGAGCGCACCCTCGGCAAAGGCGCGGCAATAGGGGGTCATGTCGTCGCCGTGCTCGTCCAGCAGCACGGACATCGAGCCTCCGAACAGGTGGGTGAGATAATCCATGCAGGCGGATTGCACCTCATCGCCCCAGCCGATCTCGATCTCGTCCACACTGGCGCCCAGATCGCGCAGAACCTGTGCGGCGGCAAGGGTGTTGCGCCGCACCTCGTCGCTGATCGTGAATGAGCCGAGATCCATCGAAAGGGCGATTTTCCAGCCCTTGATCGGGGCGTATTCGGTGGGCAGAACCAGCTTGGGGTAAAGCGTCGAGATGTCGAGCGGAGACGGGCCGCACATCACGTTCTGCAACAGGATCGCGTCGGAAACCGAGCGCGCGAGCGGGCCGGTGTGGCAAAAGAAATCGAGGTTGAAGGGTGGATCGTCGGGGTTGCGCCCATAGGGTGGTTTATACCCCACGAGACCGCAGCACGAGGCCGGGATGCGGATCGAGCCGCCGATATCGGATCCGGTGGCGAGCGACGCCGTGCCCGAAGCCAGCGCGGCCGCCGACCCGCCGGACGAGCCGCCGGGGGTGAATTCGGGGTTCCACGGGTTGCGCGTGACGCCCCAGAGCCGCGACCACGTGACCCCGGCGCAGGAAAATTCGGGCGTGGCGGTGCGGGCATGGACGATGGCGCCCTCAGACAGGATGCGCGCGTTCATGACCGAGGTGTGATCGGCCACGAAATCGCGGGTGATGAGCGATCCGTAGGAGGTGGGTTTGCCCTCGATATGGCTTTCATCCTTGATCGCCACGGCAAGACCATCGAGGCACCCGGCGGGTGTGCCCCTGGCCCAACGCGCCTCCGAGGCTTTGGCATTGTCCAGCGCCTCATCGAAATGGGTGTAGGTGAAGGCGTTCACGCTGTCGGCCGTGGCCTCGGCGCGGGCGATCTGGGCTTCGAGCAATTCGACCGGCGAGAGGGTCCGATCGGCAAAGCGGGCAAGCGCCTCGGTCGCGGTGAGGTAGAGCAGATCGGTCATGTCTATATCTCGGGGGAAGGGCCACGGGGCGGGGTCTGGGGCAGGCCGGGTATCCCCCCCGGCCTGCCTGTGGTTTAGCGGTCCTACTTTTGCAGATCCGTCCAGATGCGGGTGTAAAGCGCCTGGGTTGCGGGCGGGCAGGTGGAATTGAAGACGCCTGCGGGTTTCAGCTCTTCGGGAATGACGATCTCGGGCGCGGTCTTCATGTCCTCGGGCATGAAGGCCTCGGAACCCTTGATCCCGTTGGCATAGCGGGCGAATTCGGAAATCATCGCGGCGTTTTCCGGGTCCATGATGAAATTCTGAAAGGCCTTGGCCTCGTCCACGTTCTGTGCGTCCTTGAGCACGGCCACCGAATCCATCCACACCGGATAGCCTTCCTTGGGATAGCCATAGGCGATGTTTTCATTCGCCAGGCGCATCCGGAAGGTCGAGCCGTTCCAGTTCACACCGGCCCACATGTCCTCCTTGGCGAATTTCTCGATATTGCCGTAATCCATGCCGAGCCAGTGCTGCTTGGCCTCGACCAGGGTGTCGCGCACCTGTTTCAGCAATTCCCTGTCGTCCGAACAGGGCTCTCCGCCGTGATACATGACCGCGAGCGCCATCACGTCGCCCATTTCCGGCACGACGTTGATCTTGTTCTTCAGCTCGTCCGGAGGGTCGAGAAAGATCGCCGAGGTGTTGATGTCGCCGTCATAATACTTGGTATTGACCACGACGCCGGTCGTGCCCCATTGCCACGGCACGGTGTAGTGGCGGCCCGGATCCCATTCCACGTCGACCCATTGCGGGTCGACCTTCGCGAAATTCTCCATCTGGTCCGGGCGGCTTTCCATCAGCAGACCTTCGGAGATCCAGATCGGGACATAGGTGTGACTCGGCACCACGAGGTCGAAGCCGTGCCCGCCGGCCTTGACCTTGGCGAGCGCGGTGTCGTTCGAATCGAAATCGGTGATGGTGACCTTGATGCCGGTTTCGGCCTCGAATTTCTCGATCAGCTTGGGGTTGGTGTAATTGCCCCAGTTGTAGAGGTTGAGCTCCTGGGCGAAGGCGCCCGAGGCCGCGAGGGCCAGGGCGGAGGCGGTGATTGCGAGTTTCTTCATTGGTATTCACTCCTTGTTGGGTTCGATTTTCTGTTGATCCCCGCTCTGGTGGCGGGTTGGACCGGTCAGCGGCGGCGGCTGGTCAGGCGAAAGAAGAGCGCCACGAGGATCACCCCGGCCATGAGGATCACGGTGGAAATGGCGTTGACCTCGGGAGTCACGACGCGCCGCAACTGGCCCAGCATATAGGTGGGGATGGTCTCTTGTCCCGCGGATTTCACGAATTCGGTGATCACCACGTCATCGAGCGAGATCACGAAGGCCAGCATCAGCCCGGCGACGATGCCCGGCCACATCAGCGGCAGCGTGACCCGGCGAAAGGTCAGCCAGCGCGACGCATAGAGATCCTGTGCGGCGGTTTCGAGCGTGGTGTCCATGGTTTCGAGCCGGGCGCGGATCGGCAGGTAGGCGAACGGCACGCAAAAGGCGGTGTGCGCGGCGATCAGGTAGATCATCGAGGTGTGGCCGGTCCAGACCTTGATCGCGGCAAACACGATGAGGAGCGCCACGGCGGTCACGATCTCGGGGATCATCAGCGGCTGATTGATCAGCGAATAGATCATCGTCTTGCCAGGAAAGCGGCGGGTCCGGGTCGTGGCCAGCGCGGCCATGGTGGCGGCGACGGTGGCGATGCTGGCGGCGCAGAAGGCAAGGTAGAGCGACCGGATCGCGGCGTCCTGAACCGCTTCGTTTGCGGCGGCCTGGTAATACCAGCGCAGCGAGAAGCCTTCCCATATGGCCAGCGAGCTGCCGGCGTTGAAGGAATAGGTGACAAGGATCAGGATCGGCGCGTAAAGCCCGACAAAGGTGAAGATCGCCATGGCGGCAAAGCCCGGCAGGGTGCGCACCGAATAGCCGCGGGGTTCGCGGCGCGGTACGGTCATCGCGGGGGCGACGGTTTCGGTCGGGGTGGGGCGTGCTGTTTCAACCATCGGCCTGCTCCCGCGAGGTGATGCGGACATAGAAGATGAGCGCGACCATCACCGCGGTCATGAGCATCAGCGACAGCGCCGCCCCGAGCGGCCAGTTGCGCCCGGCGCCGAATTGCAGCTCGATCAGGTTGCCGAACATCAGGTTCTTGCCCCCGCCCAGCACCCGCGGCGTGACATAGGCGCCAAGGCAGGGCACGAAAACGAGAATCGACCCGGCGATGATGCCGGGCTTGATCAATGGCAGGATCACCCGGCGAAAGGCGGTCCAGCGGCCGGCATAGAGGTCATGCGCGGCCTCGACGAGGCGGAAGTCGAGCTTGTCCACGGCGGCATAGACCGGCAGCACCATCAGCGGCAGATAGACATAGGTCATGCCGAAACCGATGGCGAAATCGGTGAACATCATCTGGATCGGCGCGTCGATGATGCCGATCTTGAGCAGGATGAGGTTGATCACCCCTTCGCTGCGGATCAGTTCCTGAACCGCGATGGTCCGCACCAGGAGGTTGGTCCAGAACGGCACGGTGACAAGGAACAGCCAGAATTCGCGCCGTCCCGGCGGCTGGGTGGCGACGAACCACGCGGTCGGCACGCCGATGATCAGCGTCAGGATCGTGGTGATCAGCGAGAGCGAGAACGACCGCCAGAAGATCGACAGATGTGCGTCGGCCCAGATCAGCGTGTCATCGAAGATGTCGCGCTGCACGATGGTGTTGGTCCAGCCGTCGAGCGAGAACTCCCATTTGACATTGCCGTAATCGCCCGGCGTGAGAAACGAATAGACCACCATCACCAGAAGCGGCCCGGCGGCAGCGCAGACGATGATCACAATGGCCGGAAGCGACAGCAGCCAGCGGTTCCGCGTGTCGGCGATCTCGGCCTCGCGTTCGAGAGCACCGGGCGGGAAGGGGGTTTCGGCCTGTTTGCTCATGGGCTCAATCCCTCAGAACCGTGACCGCGCCGGGCGCGATGCGGATCGCCGCCGCGCCGCCGGTTCGGGGCGGGGCCTCGCCGCCCTGCGGCGCGTTGGCAAGGCGGATCTTGATCGCCTCGCCGGTGGCAAGGCGCAGATGCACAACGGTCGCTTCGCCGGAATAGACCACGTTTTCGGCGGTTGCAGCGATTTCCCCTTCGCCCGGTTCGCCGGAATGCACGGTGGCATGTTCGGGGCGCACCAGAACGCTGACCGCACCGTCGCGCACACCCTCGGGCACCCGCACCTCGAAGCGGCCACCGGCGGCCAGTTCGACCGTGCCACCCGACAGCGTGGCATCGAGGAAATTGGATTCACCGATGAAATTGGCGACGAATCGTTCGGCCGGGCGTTCATAGACGTCGCGGGGGCGGCCGACCTGAAGGATCTTGCCCGCGCTCATCACCGCGACCCGGTCGGACATGGTGAGCGCCTCCTCCTGGTCGTGGGTGACGAAGATGAAGGTGATGCCGGTCTCGTGCTGGAGCCGCTTCAACTCGATCTGCATGTCCTTGCGCAGCTTGAGATCGAGCGCCGAAAGTGGCTCGTCCAGCAGCAGAACCTCGGGGTGAGGCGCCAGTGCGCGGGCGAGTGCGACGCGCTGTTGCTGACCGCCCGAGATTTCGCTGGTGCGGCGGTTCTTCAACTCTTCCATCCGCACAAGGTGCAGCATCTCGTCGACGGTGCGCTGAACCTCGGCCTTGGGTTTGCCCAGCATTTCAAGGCCGAAGGCGATGTTCTGCGCCACCGACATATGCGGAAACAGGGCGTAGTTCTGGAACACGGTGTTGATCGGGCGCTGGTTCGGGGGCAGGCGGGAAATGTCGCGCGTCCCGAGCCGGATCGCGCCCATGGTGGGCGGCTCGAACCCGGCGATCAGGCGCAGGAGGGTGGTCTTGCCACAGCCGGATGGACCCAGAAGGGTGAAAAACTCGTTCTTGCGGATGCCCACGGACACGTCGTCGAGCGCGCGCACCTCGGTTTCGCCGCGAAAGATCTTGGAGACGCGATCGACATCCACGGCAATCGCAGCCGTGTCGGTGTCGGTATCGGTGGCGTCGGATGGCTCAGCATGCGCGGTCTGGCTGGTCATTCATGTCGTCCCTGTTGGCCGGTGGTTCCGTCCGGCATCGTGTTTTCTTCAGGATAGGGGCAGGTCTTCTGTTTCGGCAAGAAAGACTTGCAATGTCGTTCATCCGCGGCCCCCCGGTCCCGTCTTGTTTCTCAATTGGTATTGACAAAAATATTTTAGTCAATAAAAAATTTTAGACCAACAGATCAAACGGGGTGCGCCTTGGGCGACATTGCACAAGATCAAGGCAGCGAAGCCACGCCCCCCGGCCTGCGCGGGCGAAAAAAGGCCCAGCGGCGCGGAATCATACTTGCCCGGGCAAGCGAGCTGTTCGCGCAGAAGGGGATCGACGCCACCACCATGGCCGAGATCGCCGATGCGGTCGGGGTCTCGACCCCCACGATCTTCAACTATTTCGGCCACAAGGACGGCATCCTGATAGCGCTGATCACCGAGGGTGCGCAGAAGGCGCGCGCCGCCGATCTGGCACCGGCGATGCGCACGGATCTCGATTTCGGCACGGTGATCGCTGATCTGTTCACGCTGTTTGCCGCGCGCACGCTCGATATCGCGAGCAAGCGCATCTGGCGCTATGCCGAGGCCGCCACGATCCGCCATCCCGGGACCGATCTGGCCCGCAATTACGAGACCGTGGATGAGGAGCTTCTGCGCGTGATCGTGGGTTTCTTCGATGCTTATGACATCCGCCAGCGCAACGGCGCCGAGCCGGATTCCGAGGCGCTGGCGCAACTGTTCTATGACGTATGGAACCCCGCGTTCTTTGACCTGATCAAGGACGACGACATGACCCTCGACCAGCACCGCGCGCAAATGCTTCGGCGGGTCGTGCCGCTGGCCCAGATGCTGTTTGAAGAGGCGTTCGTGAAATCTCCCACCCTCAAGCCCGGAAAGCCATGACCATGACCAAAGCCGATATCGTGATCGAAAATGCCCGCGTTCTGACCATGGACCCGGACGCGCCGCACGCCGAGGCCGTGGCCATCGCGGGCGAGCGCATCCTTGCGGTCGGAGCGCGGGATGCGGTGGACACGCTGAAAGGGCCGGACACCCGCGTGATCGACGCGGGCGGCGCGACGGTGATGCCGGGCATGGTCGAGGCGCATCTGCATCTTTTCGCCGGGGCCTTCGGGATGCGCTTGCTTCAGCTTGACGGGGTGCGGGGACTCCCGGCGCTGCGCGAGAAACTGCGCGGTTATGCCGACGCGAACCCGGACGAGGCGCTGCTGATCTGCAAGGCGGTGGATTACAACCTGTTCGGTGACGGGGTGCAGACCACGCGGCAGATGCTGGACGAGGTATTGGCCGAGCGTCCGGTGCTTTACGTCGCGGGCGATCACCACACCGCATGGGCCAACACCATCGCACTTGAAAAGGCGGGGCTCTTGCATGGGCGCGAGATGCCGACTGGCAACGAGGTGGTGATGGCGCAGGACGGCACCGCAGCGGGCGAATTGCGCGAACATGCGGCTTATGACCCGGTGATGGCGCTGCGCTCCTCGGGCGGGCGCGAGGGGCTGGGGCTGGCGGGGATCGAACCCGATCACGTGACGCCCGAGCAACGCGAAGAGGATATCGCGGTGCTGAAAGAGGGGTTGGAATACTGCGCCTCTTTCGGGTTCACCGCGCTGCACAACATGGATGGCAACCGTTATCAGCTCGATCTTCTGCGCGAGATCGAGGCGCGGGGCGAGTTGATCTGCCGGGTCGAGGTGCCGTTTCACCTGACCCCGGAGAAGCCGGTCGAGGCGCTGTCAGAGGCCAGCGCGCTGGCCGAGGAGTTCGACAGCGACAAGCTGAGTGCGCGGCGGGTCAAGATGTTCATGGACGGGGTGATTGACAGCGCCACCGCCGTGATGGTCGAAGATTACGCCGACCGCCCCGGCTGGCGCGGCGAGCCGCTCCACGACGAAGCGCGGTTCGCGGCGGCCTGTATCGAGGCGGACCGGCGCGGGCTTCAAATCAGTGTTCATGCCATCGGCGACGGCGCGGTGCGTCGGGTGCTCGATGGTTACGAGGCGGCGCAAAAGGCCAATGGCAAGCGCGACAGCCGCCACCGGATCGAACATGTCGAGGTGCTGCATCCCGACGACCTGCCGCGTTTCACCGAACTGGGCGTGGTCGCCTCGATGCAGCCGCCGCACCCGCCGGGTGCCATGGATTTCCCGCCCGAGCCCTGGGTGTCGCGCGTGGGCGAGGCGCGCTGGCCCTGGGCCTTTCCGGTGCAGTATCTGCGCGACGCGGGCGTGCCCCTCGCCTTTGCCTCGGACTGGCCGGTGTCGGATGTGAACCCGATGCGCGGCGTCAAGGCGGCGATCACGCGGCGCCCTTGGAAAGAGGGGCATCCAGGCCATGCCTCGACCCTGATGGAAACGCTGCACGGCTATGGCGCGGGCGGGGCCTTTGCCGGGTTCGACGAGGGCCGGTTCGGGATGCTCAAAGAGGGAATGCTCGCCGATCTGGTGATGATGGACCGCGACCTTGAAGCGGCGCCGGTCGAGACGCTCGATCAGGCGCGCGCGGCGCTGACACTGTGCGGCGGGACGGTGACCTGGGAGGGGTGAGGTCTAGGTTCGGGCAGCGGTGCGCAGGGCCTGTTTGTCGACCTTGCCGACCGGTAGCATCGGCAGGTCCGATACCACGAAAACACGCTTGGGACATTTGTAATTGGCCAGCCGTGACCGGCAGTGATCGGCCAGCGCGTTCTCGTCCACCACCGCGCCGGGTTTGCACAGGACGAAGGCATGCCCGACCTCGCCGAAAAGCGGGTCGGGGACGTTGACCACGGCGGCGAGGGCGATGGCGGGATGGTTTTCGAGCGCGATCTCGATCTCGCGCGGATAGATGTTGTAGCCGCCGGATTTGAACACCTCTTTCAGCCGACCGACCAGGCGCCAGGTGCCGTCCGGGTTGGCCACCGCCGCATCCCCGGTGCGATACCAGCCGTCGGCGGTGAATGCCTCGGCCGTGGCCGCGGGGTTGCGGTGATAGCCGAGAAAGAGGAAATCGCCCTTGACCTGGATTTCGCCCTCTTCTCCGGGCCAGCAGGTGGACCCTTCGGGCGTGGCGATGCGCAGGGCATATTCGGGCACTGGCAAGCCGATGCTGCCCGCGATCTGTTCGTCGGGGGCATCGGGTGCGGTGAAGGTCATGTGACCCACGGTTTCGGTGCTGCCATAGCCGGTGGAGACGCGGTCAAAGCGTTCGCGCAGCAACCGGACCAGCGGCAGGGGCGTTGCGGCACCGCCGATGGCGATGGTCTCGACACTGGCAAGGTCGGTGGCGGCATAGTCGGGATGGGCGGTGATCATCTGAATCATCGTCGGAACCCCTCCCAGCACGGTCACCCGCTCGGCAGCGGCGGTGGCCAGCGTGGCGCCGGGATCGAAATCCTCCATCCAGATCAGCGCGCCGCCGGCGATCAGAACAAAGCAGGAGACATCGCAAAGCGCGGCCAGGTGGTTGACCGGGAAATAGTTGATGATCCGGGTCTGACCCTGCCGCGCGCCCCATGCACGGTTCTGCAGATGCGAGCAGAACGACAGGCCGCGATGGGGCAGGAGTGCGCCCTTGGGTTTGCCGGTCGAGCCCGAGGTATAGACGATCGCGGCCGGGTCGGCCGGCTGCACCGCCGCCTCGGCGCGTTCGAGCGTGGTGGGATCGGTTTGATCGGCCAGCGCCAGCAGGTCGGGCAGGCTGGGCGCGTCGCCACCGAAGAGATAGACCGGCATTTCCGGCCGCGTGGCGGTGAGGGCGGCGATCTCACTAGCGAAATCGCGATCGCGATGGGCGGCGAGCGCGAGCAGCAGAACCGGTGCGCTGTCCTCGATCACATGCGTCAGTTCCGGCCCGGTATGGCGCGGGTTGAGCCCGACCCAGATCGCGCCGATCCGGGCCGAGGCCAGAAAGCCGATCCAGAATTCCGGGCGTGGCGTGCTGAGACAAGCGATGCGGTCGCCCCTTTGAACGCCCGCGGCCAGGAACGCCCGCGCCAGGGTCTCGACCTCCGCGGCCAGTTGCGCCCAGTTCCAGCGGGCGGCGCCGTGGACCATCGCTTCGGCCTCCGGCTGGCCGGCGGCGTGATGGGCCAGGTAATCGGCGATGCGCGGCAGGACGGGGGCACGTTCGGGCATGGGGTCTGGCATGGCGGGCCTCAGATGGTGGCGGGATCGACGCCTTCGGCGGCCAGCAGACCGAGCCAGTCGGCCACCAGCGCCGGGCGGTCATTGCCCTCGATCTCCACGATGTTATGGGTCGTGATGACATGGACGCCGGGGGCGCGGGTCTGTGCGGAGGTCAGCGATTGCCGCGCCCGGATCCGCACACCCACGCGCACCGGTTCGACAAAGCGAATGCGGTCGAACCCGTAGTTCAGCGCGAAACCCACACCGGAGGGTCGCAGCTTCATCGTCAGGTGGCTGAGCATCGACAGGGTTTGAAAGCCAAAGCCGATGGTGCCGCCATAGGGCGTGTTGGCGGCGGCCCAGTCGGCGTCGATATGTTGGGGGTCGGGGTCGTAATGCGCGGCGGCGAACATGTCGATCCGGCCCTGATCGACGGTGAACCAGTCGGAGATGCCGATTTCCTGTCCGACGAAGGAGTCGATGGTGTCGATCGTATAGGGCTGGGTCATTCGGTGTCCTTTCGGGGATCGGGGGAAAGATGGAAAGCGGCCAGCCCGGCAACGCGGGTCTGGTCGATGCCGGGCGGCAGCGCACCCCAGACCGCGCGATACCACAGCGCCGAAAGGAGATCGGCGCAGCTTTGCTCATCGGGCATCAGCTCGGCGAGGATCGGATCGCAGGTGACATAACGCTGCACGAGGAACTGATCGACCATCGCGGCCATAGCGTAGGCGACCGCCAAAGCCAGATCGGAGCTGCCCCCCTGCGAGCGGCGCAGCATCGAGCGGGCCACTGCCTGCATCCAGACCGCGTTGCCCTGGCGCAGGATCTCGCCGAATTCGGGCGTCTCGTCATTGATCTGCCACAGGCAACGCATCAGGCCGGGATTGTGCCGGTAAAGCCGGGTCAGCGCGCCGGTGGGTTTGCGGATCGCGGCCCAGTCATCGGCATGCGGCCCCTGCGAACGCAAGAGGGCGATCCCACGCTCGTTGAAATCGCTCAGAAGTGCCGTTGAGATTGTCGTCTTGTTATCGAAATAGACATAGAACGTGCCCTGCGAGACCCCGGCGCGGGCACAGATATCGGTGACGCGCAGATTCACGAACCCGTCCTGTTCCAGGTGAAAGGCCGCCGCCGCCATGAGACGCGCGCGGGTGCGCTGACCCTTGGGTCGTTGTGTCGTGCTGTCCTGCTCGGCCTCGAGCACGCGGTGCAACGGGGCGTCGGCCAGCGTGACAGGTCGGGCCTGTTTCCGGCTGGCGGTTTTGCGGATCGTGTTCGGTTTAGTCATGGTTGTTCAGGGATCAGCATCCAAAGGTCGAGGTCAAGTGTTGACAGGCGCCGTTTCTGGCAATTATTAATATTGATGTCAGTTTTATAAAATGAGTTGGCCGCGTCAAGGGCGGAATCGGCGAAAGAGGAGGAGAACCATGAAATTTTCATTTGTCCGCGTGGCTTTGACAGCGGCGTTCGTGCTGACCGCACCTGCCCCGGTGCTGGCCCAGACCGAGGTGCGCCTGGCATCGGTGGCGCCCGAAGGCACGCCATGGATCGATTCGATGACCCGCTATCGTGACGCGGTGGCGGCAAATTCGGACGGATCGCTCGCGGTGCAGCTTTATCCGTCGGGGCAGTTGGGCGACGAATTGCAGACGCTTGCGCAGATCCGGCGCGGTCGGATCGAAGGCGGTTTCGTCTCGTCCGCGGCGCTGGCCGGGGTCGTTCCCGAAGTGGCGATGGTCGAGACACCGTTTCTGTGGACCGATGCCGAAGAGCTGGACGCGGTGATCGACGGCGCGCTGTTCGACGCCTTTCAGCCGCTCTTTGCCGAGCGTGACCTGATCCTTGTCGATCTGCTCGAAGTGGGCTGGGTTCACATCCTGGCCAACCGCCCGGTGATCCTGCCCGAGGATGCCCGCGACCTGCGCCCCCGCGCGATCGAGACTGCCGCCTCGCAGGGGTTCTGGCGCCGGCTGGATGCCAATGCGGTGGCGCTGCCCTATACCGACGTGTTGCCCTCGCTTCAGACCGGGCTGGTCAATGGCACCGACAACGAATTGGTGTCGATCTTTTTTTCCGAGTTCTTTACCGCCGCACCGCATCTGACGCTGACCTATCATTCCTACAATTTCGGTGCGTTGGTGCTGTCGAAACGCTGGTTCGACAGCCTGCCGCCCGAAGAGCAGGCCGCGCTCATGAAAACCCCCGAGGGCGAGCGCGCGCGCAGCCGGGACGAAGTGCGCGGGCTTCAGGAGTGGATTCTGTCGCAAATGGGCGAGGCCGGGGTTTCGATCGTGGAACTGGATGATGCCCAGCGCGCCGCGTGGGAAACCGCGATGGATGGGTTCGAGGCCGAGTTGGCCGAAACCCAGGGCGGAGCGTCGGCCGAGATCGCCGCGCGTATCGCCGAGGCCAAGGCCGCCGTTGCCGCCGGGCAATGACCGGCGACGACATATCGACCGGCGGCGCGCTTCGGCGCGCCCTGGGTCTTGGCTTTCGGGTCGAAATGGCGGTCGCGATCACCTGCCTGGCGATCATGGCCATCGTGGTCTTTGCCGATGTTGCCGGTCGTGAGATCGCCGGGCGCGGCATCGAAGGGGCGCAGAAACTGGCAGTTTATGCCTTCGTGCTGGCCGGGTTTCTTGGCCTGCCGCTGACCACGGCGCGGGGCAGGCATCTGCGCCCGCGCCTGTTTGACGGGGTGACCGGGCGTATCCTGCCCGAGGCAGTGGTCGCGCGGCTGCAGCACCTGCCGGCGGCGGCGATCTCGTTCGGCATGGCGGCGGCGGGGGTGTCCTTCGTGATCGAGGCGATCGGCTTTGACGAACGCAGCCCGTCGCTCGATATACCGGTGTGGTGGGTGCAGATGGTGGTGCCCTGGGCCTTCGCCTCATCCGGGCTGCGCCACCTGGTCTTTGCCCTGGCACCCGGGCTTGCGCCGATGGCCGAGGAGACCGACGCATGACCGGGGTGCTGCTGGGCGGGGGTATCCTGGCGCTCATCGCGCTGCGCCAGAACCTTTATCTCATCTTCGCGGTGTCGGTGATCTGGCTTTACACGCAGGTCGGGCGGGGCCGGGTCGAGGATGTCATCCAGGACATGGTGTTCTCGGTCGATCAGGAGTTGCTCCTGTCGGTGCCGCTGTTCATCCTGGCCGGGAACATCATGGCGCGCGGGTCGATCGCGCGGCGGATGATCCGGCTGGCGGTGGCGGTGACCGCGCCGGTGCCCGGGGGGCTGGGCGTGGCGGTGGTGCTGTCCTGCGCGGTTTTCGCGGCGATTTCGGGCTCGTCGACCGTCACCCTCCTGGCGATCGGCCCCGTTGCATATCCGGCGCTGCGCGAGAACGGTTACTCCAACGGCTTTGCCCTTGGCAGCCTCTGCGCGGCGGCGACGCTGGGCATTATCGTGCCGCCCTCGATCCCGCTCATCCTTTACGGGGTGGCCACGCGATCCTCGATCACCGACCTGTTCCTGGCCGGGATCGGCCCGGCGCTGGTGCTGACGGCTCTGATGGCGGGTTATGCGTTGATCGTCAACCGCGACCGGCCGCGCGGCGCCTGGGACATGGCCGAGATCGGGGCCGCGTTGCGCGGTGGTATCTGGTCGCTGGCCATGCCCGTGGTGATCCTTGGCGGCATCTATTCAGGACATTTCACCGCCACCGAATCGGCGGCCATCGCGGTGGCCTATGCGCTGCTGGTGGAATTGCTGATCCATCGCGAAATCGCTTCGCGCGATCTTTACGCGCCGTTCGCGCAAACCGTGCTTCTGGCCGGGGCGTTGTTGCCGATTCTTGCGCTGGCGCTGTCGCTCAACATGTTTCTCACGCTGGAACGGGTGCCGCAGTCGCTTGTCACGTGGATGAGCACTGTCGTGCACGACCGTTTCGGGTTCATCCTGCTGTCCATGGCGCTGTTGCTGGTGGTCGGTGCGGTGATGGAGATCACCCCGGCGGTCCTGGTGCTGGCCCCGCTGCTCCTGCCGATGGCGCGCAGTCACGGGATCGACCCGGTGCATTTCGGCATCATGATGATCGTCAACCTTGAAATCGGCTATCTGACCCCGCCCCTGGGTCTCAACCTCTTTGTGGCGATGACGGCGTTTCGGCAGGATTTCATGACCGTGACGCGGGCGGTCCTGCCGTTCATCGCGATCCTGCTGGCTGGCCTCGCGGTGGTCAGCCTCTGGCCCGCGCTGAGCCTTTTCCTGCTACGCTGAGAGCGTTTTCATCCTGCCGGGAACACCGCGCTGTCCTTGATCGTGCCATAGGCAAAGCTGGTGTCGATCGACCCGATCCCGCCGAGGCGTTGCAACCGGGTGCGGATGAAGATTTCATAGGCGTCCAGCGATTCGACCACGACGCGCAACTGGTAATCGGTCTGCCCGGTCATCACGTGGCATTCCAGAACCTCCTCCATCCCCTGAACCCGGCGCTCGAAATTCTGCACGGTTTCCTCGTCATGCCGCTCAAGCCGGATATGCACGAAGGCGGTGATCGCAAGGCCGTAGGCCCGGGCGTTTACCCGCGCGCTGTAGCCCTCGATCACGCCCGATTTCTCAAGGTTGCGCACCCGGCGCAGGCAGGGCGAGGGCGAGAGGTTCACGGCCGCGGCGAGATCCTGGTTCGACATGCGCCCGTCGCGTTGCAGGGCGCGGATGATCTGGCGGTCCTTGTCGTTCATTTCGACCTCATTTTGGCATAATCTGCCAATTCATAGCAGGTTGGAGGTCAAAATGGCAATCCTTGGGTTTTCATCCTGCGCTAACCTGTCGGAAAAGGAGATCGTCACATGACCCAGACCCCCGGCTTTGCCACCCGCGCCATTCACCTCGGCCATGACCCGTTGCAGCATGAGGGCGCGCTGACCCCGCCGCTGCACCTGACCTCGACCTTTGCCTTCGAGTCCGCCGAGGCGGGCGGCGAGATGTTCGCGGGCGAGCGGCCCGGCCATGTCTATTCTCGCATCTCGAACCCAACGCTCGAGTTGCTGGAGCGGCGCATGGCTTCGCTTGAAGGGGCCGAGGCGGGGCTGGCGCTGGCCTCGGGGATGGGGGCGATCGCGGCCACTCTCTGGACGCTGCTGGCGCCGGGGGACGAGGTGATCGTGGACCGCACACTTTATGGCTGCACCTTTGCCTTCATGCATCACGGGCTGCGCAAGTTCGGCATCACCGTGCGCCATGTGGACATGACCGACCCCGAGACCCTCAGGGCGGCGATGAGCGACAAGACCCGCGTTGTCTATTTCGAGACCCCGGCCAACCCCAACATGCGGCTGGTGGACATCGCGGCGGTGGCCGGGATCGCCCATGAGGGCGGGGCGCAGGTCATTGTCGACAACACCTATGCGACGCCTTTCCTGACCCGGCCGATCGCGCTGGGTGCCGATCTGGTGGTGCATTCTGCGACCAAATACCTTGGCGGGCATGGCGATCTGGTCGCGGGCGTGGTGGTCGGACGAACCGAGGCGATCAGTGAAATCCGGCTTTTCGGCATGAAGGACATGACCGGCGCGGTGATGGCGCCGTTCAACGCGATGCTGGTCTTGCGCGGGCTCAAGACGCTCAGTTTGCGGATGGAGCGGCATTGCGCCAGCGCGCAGGCGGTGGCCGAGTGGCTTGAGGCGCATCCGGCGGTGGCCAGCGTGCAATATCCGGGGCTTGCGAGTTTCGGCCAGCATGCGCTTGCGCGACGCCAGATGGTCCTGCCCGGCGCGATGATCGCCTTTGAACTCAAGGGCGGAATGGCGGCGGGACGCGCGATGATGAACGGGCTGCGGTTGATCGCGCGCGCGGTGTCGTTGGGCGACGCCGAAACGCTCATCCAGCATCCCGCCTCGATGACCCATTCGACCTATACCCCCGAGGAACGGGCCGAGCACGGAATCGGTGACGGGTTGATCCGGCTGTCGGTGGGGCTTGAGGATCTGGCCGATATCATCGACGATCTGGATCACGCGCTGCACCAACCCGCGCTGAGCAAATCCGCCTGACGCCTCGAAGATGAAAGCCCCCTGATGTCGTTTCAGATCTCCATCGGTCCGAACCTGCGAAAATCTGCGTTTTTCGACGCCACCGTTCAAAGCGGCGTGCAGGGGTTCTCGGTCTATAACCACATGCTGATCCCGGGGCATTTCGGCGACCCCGATGCCGAGTATGACCGGCTCTTGAACGGCGTCGCGATGTGGGACGTGGCGGCACAGCGGCAGGTCGAACTGCGCGGCCCGGATGCCGGGCGGCTGGCGCAATACCTGACGCCCCGCGACCTGACGAAAACGCGGATCGGGCAGGGGCGCTATGTGCCGCTTTGCGATCACGACGGCTGGCTGATCAACGACCCGGTGCTCTTGAAACTGGGCGATGATCGATATTGGCTTTCGGTGGCCGACAGCGACATTCACCTGTGGGCAGCGGCGATCGGGCGCGAGCGGGGCTGGGATGTGCGGGTGTCCGAACCCGACGTCTCCCCGCTTGCAATCCAGGGGCCCAAGGCGGTCGACGTGGCGGCGGCGCTTTTTGGCGAGCGCGTGCGCGCAATGCGCCATTTCGCCTTTGAAGAGACCGCGCTGGCGGGCGTTCCGCTGATCCTCGCGCGGTCCGGCTGGTCAAGGCAGGGCGGGTTCGAGCTTTACCTGATGGACAGCGCGCGGGGCGGTGACCTCTGGGCCATGGTGGTTGAGGCGGGCGCGCCGTTCGGGATTGGTCCGGGGGCGCCGAACGATATCGAACGGCTGGAAAGCGGGTTGATCTCCTACGGGGCCGACATGCGTTGGCAGACCGGGCCGGCGAACCCGTTCGAGATGGGTCTGGGGGCGATGGTCGACCTTGAGGCGGGGCATGAATTCGTGGGTCGTGCCGCGTTGGAACGGATTGCGGCCGAGGGTCCGGCGCGCAGGCGCGTGGGGCTTGTCCTCGATGGGCGCCCAACGCTGCCGGGCCGTTCCGTGCCGCTGGGGCTGGGGGATTCCGTGGTCGGGCGGGTGTGCGAATTCGCCTTTTCCCGGCGTCTGGATCAGACCATCGGCGTGGGGCTGGTCCGCGCCGATCTGGTGGACGATGCCGAGGGTCTTGTGATCATGCTGGACGAGGGGGCCGTGGCCACGCGCATCGCCCCGCTGCCGTTCGGGAAAACGTAACATGCCACCTGACAGGACACGCCATGACCGAAACCGATTCCGCCCAGCTCAAGACCGTTGAACAGCGGCTCTTGTGGTTGTCGCACTGGATGATCCACCACGCCAACCACATCCGCCCCAACCCCGACGGGATCAAGGTGGGCGGGCATCAGGCGTCTTCGGCCTCGATGGTGTCGATCATGACGGCGCTTTACTTCTCGGCGCTGCGCCCCGAGGACCGGGTCGCGGTCAAGCCCCATGCGGGGCCGGTCTTTCATGCGATGCAATACCTGATGGGTCATCTCGACCGAGAGCGGATGGAGGCGTTTCGCGGCTTTGGTGGCGTGCAGAGCTATCCCAGCCGCACCAAGGACATGGATGACGTCGATTTCTCGACCGGATCGGTGGGGCTTGGCGTGGCGATCACCTCGTTCGCGTCACTGGTGCAGGATTACATCGCCGCAAAGGAGTGGGGGGCCGACCTGCCGCTGGGCCGGATGGTGGCGCTGGTCGGCGATGCGGAACTGGACGAGGGCAACATCTACGAAGCGTTGCAGGAGGGGTGGAAAAACGACCTTCGCAATTGCTGGTGGATCATCGACTATAACCGCCAGTCGCTCGATGGAATCGTGCGCGAAGGGCTGTTCGGCCGGGTCGAGAAGATCTTCGACGCGTTCGGTTGGGACGTGGTGCGGGTGAAATACGGCGCGCTGCAACGTGCGGCCTTCGAGGAGCCGGGCGGCGATGCCCTGCGCGAATGGATCGACGCCTGCCCCAACGCGGAATATTCGGCGCTGACCTTTCAGGGCGGTGCGGTCTGGCGGCGGCGGCTGATGGACGATCTGGGCGATCAGGGGGATGTGACGGCCCTGATCGACCGGCGCTCGGATGCCGAACTGGCCGCGCTGATGGAAAATCTCGGCGGCAATTGCGTTCAGACCATGGCGGATGTCTTTGCAAGGATAGACCATGACCGCCCGACCTGTTTCCTAGCCTACACGATCAAGGGCTGGGGCACGCCGATTGCCGGGCACAAGGACAATCACGGTGGGCTGATGACCCGCGCGCAGATGGCCGGGTGGCAGACGCATATGGGTGTCCCGGAGGGCCAGGAATGGGAGCCCTTCGCCGGGGTGGCTGATGCGGACGGATTGCGCGACTACCTTTCCCGGGTGCCGTTCTTTGCCAGGCGCGCGCGGCGCTATACCGATGACAAGCTGCCGTCGCCCGCGCTTTCGGTTGCCAGGGACCGCGAAATCTCGACCCAGATGGCCTTTGGAAAGATACTCGATGAGTTGGCAAAGGGTGACAGCGCACTGGCCGCGCGGATCGTCACCACCTCGCCGGATGTGACCGGCACGACGTCGCTCGGGCCCTGGGTCAACCGACGCAAGCTTTTCGCCCGCACGTCCCGGCCCGATGCCTTTATCGAGCATCGCATCCCCTCGACCGCGAAATGGGTGTTCACGCCCAAGGGTCAGCATATCGAGCTGGGCATCGCCGAGATGAACCTGTTTTTGCTGCTCGGCGCGGCGGGGCTGTCGCACAGCCTGTTTGGCAAGCGGCTCATCCCCATCGGCACGGTCTATGACCCGTTCGTGCATCGTGGTCTTGATGCGCTCAACTATGCCAGTTACCAGGACGCGCGCTTCATCATCGCGGGCACACCCTCGGGCGTGACGCTGGCACCGGAGGGCGGCGCGCATCAGTCGGTGGGCACGCCACTGACCGGCATGGCGCAGGACGGGCTGGCGAGTTTCGAGCCCGCCTTCGCCGACGAATTGGCGGTGATCATGGAATGGGCCTTCGATTACCTGCAACGCGACGGTGAGGGTGACCCGGATGAGAGGACGTGGCTGCGCGACGAGACCGGCGGTTCGGTCTATCTGCGGCTGACCACGAAACCGCTGGAACAGCCGGGCAAGCGGCGTGATGACGCGTTCCGGCAGGGGGCGATCGACGGGGCCTATTGGCTGCGCCGGCCGGGACCGAATTGCGAGGTGGTGATTGCCTATCAGGGGGCCGTGGCCGACGAGGCGATTGCCGCCACGGGCCTGATCGGTGGGGCGCGGCGCGATGTTGGCGTTCTGGCCGTCACCTCCGCCGACCGTCTCAACGCGGGCTGGACGGCGGCGCAACGCGAACGCGCGCGCGGCAATACCGGGGCTGTGGCCCACGTCGAGCGGTTGCTGGGCGATCTGCCGCGTGAATGCGCGCTGGTGACGGTGATCGACGGTCACCCGGCGACGCTGGGCTGGCTGGGCGCGGTCGCCGGGCACCGGACCATTCCGCACGGGGTCGAGCATTTCGGCCAGACCGGCAGCATCGGCGACCTCTACCGCCATTTCCGCATCGACCGCCATGCACTGGCGGCCTCGGTGCAGGGGCTGACATCCGGGGCGCCCCTGCGGTGACGGTCAGGCGCCATCGCGACTCGAGTTCAGTGGTCTGACGGGCGGGCGCCGGGTCGGCGTTCAGCCTCGTCGATAAGCCCGCGCACCCAGCGCGCGGCGAGCCACGTGGCCGGGATGCCAAGCGGGATCGACACGATCACCGCCACCAGCGGCGGCATGGCGGGCACGCCCAATGCCTGAAGCATCAGGAACAACAGGAACAGGTTGATCGCCACCGCCGCGGCGGTGAAGGGGTAGAGCCACGCGCAGAGCCCGAGAAATCCCTTGCGACTGTGCAGGCTCATGCCGCCCGCCTTGCGCGCGCCGCGCGGGCAAGGCTGGCCGCGATGAGTGCGCCGATACCGTCATGGCCGACAAAGGGCGGCAGGACCGGACCGTCAAACCGCGCCTCGGCCAGCGCCTCGGGGATGTCCTCGACCACATGCCCGGCCGGCAGGGCAAAGAACGGCAGGCAGATCGCCTGGCCCAGATCGCGCGCGGCCTCGGCGGGATACGGGGCTTCCTCGACAAACCCCACCCGAACCCGCGCCAGCCCGGCCGCCTTTGCAATGGCGGGCGCGGCGTGCATGGCGCTGTCGCGGCTGGCACGGTTCGAGCGGCTTCCATGGGCGGCGAGAAACAGGGTCGTATCCCCCGCCGCCCATGCCTGTTCGGCCAGCGTCTTGCGCAGGGTGCCGGCCGCCAGCTCACAAAGTCCGGGTTCAAGCCCGAACGGTGCCATCTGCCACGCGGGCCTCTCACCGGTGCGGCGGCGCAGGAAGGTTTCGGTGAACCAGCCGCGCGCCATGAAAAAGGGATAGACGAGGGGCGTTTCTTGCCCCTTTGCGGCACGGTCGAGCGCCGCCTCGAACCGGCCTTCGCTGGCCAGCGTCACGCCGTTCACCTCCGCGCCGGGCAGGTGCTGCGCGACGGATGCCGCCAGCGCCTGCATGGCCCGCTCCTGCGGGTCGGGGTCCGAAGGGCTGCCATGCGCCACGATCACGGCGCGCGTTGCGTCACTCATGCCGCATCCTCCTGTCGGGTCAGCCGTGCGCCGGTCTGTTTGAAGCAGCGCAGCGAGAACATGACCTGATGTCTTGCCCCGGCAAGGTCGGGCATGGCGCGCGCGCCGTCAAGGATGCCCAGCGCCTCGGACCGGCTGCGAGCGTGGATCATGCAGAAGAGGCCATAGGGCCAGAGCCCCATGGCGGTGCGGCGCTGATAGCACAGCGTGACGCCCGGATGCCGGGTCAGCGCCAGTCCCGCCGCCTCGATCCGGTTGTCGGGCACTTCGAAGGCCACCATCGCGTTCGAGGACCAGCCCAGCGCGCGGTGCCGCACGATCACGCCGATGCGGGTGAGGATACCGGCGCGCAAGAGCGCGTGGATGCGGGCGAGCACCTGCGCCTCGCCCAGCCCCAGATCATGGCCCAGCGCCGCATAGGGCGCGGGGCAGAGTGCAAGCCCCTGCGAAAGGGCCTGCAACAATGGTCGGTCGGCCTCGGTCAGCGCACCAAGGTCTGGCGCGCCTGCGATGCCCAGCGAATGGCGCGGCCCGTTGAGACGGAACCCGAGGTCGATGTTGAATGCCCGCACCAGCGGCAGGTCGAGCACCTTGAGCCCGCTGCGCCGCCCGATCCTGTCGAGCGTCGCCGACAGGTCGATCCGGTTGGCGGCGGTGGCGACGAACCACAGGTTCCAACGATTCTCGCGGTGATAGGAATGGTTAACGCCGGATTCCGCGCTCACGATCCCTGCCACCTCTTCCAGCCGCGTCTCGGGCACCGACAGCGCGGCCAGTGTCGAGGCGCCGGCGGTGTTGGGCCGCACCGTGGCACCGACGCGGGCGATCTTGCCTTCGTCCTGCAGCCGGTGCAGCCGGTCGATCACCACGGCTTCGGAAAGGCCCAGATCGGCGGCGATGGTGGCAAAGGGCGCCCGCACCAGCGGGAAATCGCGTTGATACTCTTGCAAGAGCCGCGCATCGGTGGGGTCAATCATCGGCGTCATGGCTTAGAGTCCCGTTCTGTGGGCGCGGGCGGTGAAGAAGATGCCCGAGGGGCTTTGCGCCGGGATCTCGGCCTTCACCTCGCGGCGATGGGTGTCATAGATGATGATCTTGTTGTCATCGCGCGACGACACCCAAACCTCGTGCCCACGCGGGCTGAACTCCATGTGCAGCACTGCCGCTCCGGGTTTGAGCGTGTCGACAACTTCATGGGTGCGGCTGTCGATCACCTGCAGCGTGTCGTTATGCGGTATCGCGAAATTGACCCAGGCATAGGGGCTGGCCGGTTGCGAAAGCACGAAGATCGGCTGGCCATGGGTCTTGGTGCGGGCGGTCTCGGCCAGCGTGTCGCGATCGACCCAGAGCACCTCGTGCCGGCCCACGGCGGGCAGGGCGAACTGTCCCTCGGTCACGGCCCAGCCCTGAAGGTGGGGCATCTTGTAGACCGGCATGTCCTCGCCCTCTTTCCCGTAATCCGAAAGGAAGCGGACGGGTTTGGGCGCGTCTTCCCACATGTCGAAGAGGGTGAGGCCCTTTTCACCGAAAAGACCCACCACGAAATGCCGCCCGTCACCCGAAAGCACCGCGTCATAGGGGTTGGCCCCGGTCGCGCCCAGCCGGGTGACGACCGGCTCGGCGCCGGAAAGATCGGCCATGTGCGCATCGCCGCTGTCCCACTGCGCCCAGGCAAAGCGCCGCGCGGGAAGCTCGACAAGACCCACGGTTTTCGATTGCGCCGGGATGTCGGCCACCATGTCGAGCGTGTCGGCATCGAACACCCGAATGCCGCCGGGTTCGTAATTCGACACCGCGACCAGCGCGCCGTCGTCGGAAATGGCCCCGCCGATGGAATTGCCGGCCTGGATGATGCGTTTGGCGATGCGGCGGTCCAGAAGGTCGATCTTGGTCAGCCCGCCATCGCGCCCGAACACATAGGCAAAACGCTCGTCGGGCGAGAAGTTGACCGAGGCGTGGGACAGGTCGCCCAGCCCCTCGATCCGTTCGATCGCCTTGTGCTGCATCCGGTCGACGATCAGAACCGACCCGGTGGCGCGCTCGATCACCACGCCCAGCGCGCCGGTGGGCGTCGCCGGTTCGGCAATGGATTTGCCCGCCGCAAGCAGCAGGACAAAGGACAGAAGGACGATAAGGCGGGACATGGCTACTCCTTGTCGCGGGAATCGGGGTCGCGTGAATCAGGGTCGATCAGATATCGGGCGATCCACAGCGCCTGTTCTTCGGTCAGCAGCGCGCGCCATGGCGGCATCGCGGTGTCGGGAATGCCGTCGAGAATGATATGAGCCAGCGTTTCGGGCCCGTCGTGATGGGCCAGCGCCTCGGGGGTCAGCGGGCTGCCCAGCCCGCCCTTGAAGGTGAGCCCATGGCACGAGCCGCAATCCTGAATGACGAGGTGTTCCAGCCACGCCGCCTCATCCCCGGACGGGCCGGAATGGGCCGCGCCTGCGCCCGTGGCCAGGATGAGCGCGACAAGCAGGGCGCGCGGATCAGGCATAGCCTTGCGCCTTGAACGTCACAGCCTCGGGTTGAGCGCCATAGAGCGAGACCACCCGCCCGATGATGAAGAGGACCGGCGCTTCGGGGCGGTGCGTGGCGACATCGGCGGCGATTCCGCCAAGCGTCGAGCGGATGCGCGTCTCGCGCGGGGTGGTGGCCGAGGCGACGCTCAGAGCAGGGGTCGCGGCGGGCAGGCCGTGGCGCATCAGCTCAAACGAGATTTCGGCGATGTTCATCGCGCTCATGTAAAACACCAGCGTGGTGTCGTCGCAGGCGAGGCTTTGCCAGTCGAGATCGAGCCGCGCATCGGCGGCGCGGTGCCCGGTGACATAGCGCACGCCGGTGGCCAGCCCGCGATGGGTGAGCGGCACGCCGGTCGAGGATGACGCCCCCTGTGCCGCGGTGATTCCGGGAATGTAGTCACATGCGACCCCTGCGGCGCGCAGCACTGCGACCTCTTCGCTGCCCCGGCCGAAAATCAGCGGATCACCGCCCTTGAGCCGCGCCACCACCTGTCCATCGCTGGCCAGTGCCACGAGGAGCGCGTTGATGTCGTCCTGTGGCATCTTGTGGCAACTGGGGGATTTGCCGACGTCGATCCGCCGTGTGGTATCGGGAATCAGCCCCATGACTTCGGGGCTGACCAAGCGGTCGAACACCACCACATCGGCCGTCTGGATGGCTCTGAGCGCCTTGACGGTCAAAAGCTCGGGATCGCCCGGTCCGGCCCCCACAAGCAACACACGGCCTTGGCTGAGATCTTTCATCGCTGTCTCCCGATGTGATGTTGGGTTCCATGGTTGCCGATCACGCGCGCGGCGACCTTGACTTTCGTTAAGATGCGGGAATCGCGGATCACTCGTCGGCCGGTGCCGTCTCTTCGGCCTCTTCGGCCTCATCGGCGAGCGATCGCGAGACCAGGAAGGCGATGACGCTGTCTCGGTCCTCGGCGCTCCGGCGGAAGCCTCCGAAATTCATCTCGGTTCCGGGGATCATATCCTGTGGTTTGCTGAGCCAGGTCCTGAGGTTCTCGACCGTCCATGTGCCCCCCCATGCGCGGAAGGGTTCGGAATAGGCCCAGTCCTCGACACTGGCCGAGGGGCGGTTCAGGATGCCGTTGAGCCATGGCGCCTTGTAGTTCGTGTGGTCGAGCCCGTGACATTGCGAGCAGCGCCGCATGAAGATCGAGGCGCCCCTGTCGATGTCCTCGGCGGTGAAAAGCGTGCCGTCGATCACCACGCCGTCGCCATGCAGGTGTGGTCGGGCCTCGTCGGCCGCAGCGCCACCGGTCAGGGCCGCGACAGGGATGAGGCAGGCAAGAAGGGTTGTGCGCATGGTCGGTCTCCTTTCAATCTCGTTCGGGTCAACGCTGGTGAAGAAAAATGGCCCGGCCCCTTGCTGGGGGACCGGACCAGGGACGGGCAGGCGGGCAGGGTAAAACCCGCCTGCCCTGAGGGAGCTCAGTTTTGCGCCGCGTTGATCTCGACCGACGCATCGTCCAGCGCGAGCCGCAGATCGAGCGAGACATGGTGGAAACGCGCGGCGCTGTGGTCGTCATGCAGCGCGAACCCGACGGTATAGACCTTGCCCGGTTCGATCGCGACCTGGCCCGGACCGTTGGCGGCGAGCGGGCGGGCGATGACCATGGTCCATGTGTCGCCCTCCAGAGTGGCCCCGGCCTCGACCGGGTGGCCCGCATCCTCGTGACGGCTTTCGAGCAGGTAACCGCGCCGCGGCGCACCCGAGGCATCGACGCGGGTCAGGTCCATGAAGGTTCCGTTTTCAAGGAAACCGGCAAGGTCCTCCTCGCTTTGCAGCATGTCCCAGCCACCCATCGGGCGGTTGCGGCCGCGCAACTCGATCTCGGTCCGGCTTTCGGGGACGTATTTCTGCACGTAGCCATGACCGCCCAGACGCTCGTCGAGATCGCCAGTGCTTTCGGGTGCGTTGGGCATGGTGCGGCTGTCGATATGGCAGCTGGCCCAGCATCCGGCCTGTTGGCCATGTTCGACCCCGTCACCCATGACCATCATGGCCAGTTTGACCTTGTTGTCGGGGTCCATCTTGCCACCGTCGACGAACGGCACGGGCACATGCGGCGCGTCCTTCCAGCGCAGGCGCAAGTAGAGGTTTTCGCCGTCATGGGTGGCCTGCACGTCGAGATCGACCGAACCGCGCTTGCCGGGGATGGGCGTGGTTTCGGCGGTTTCGCCGCTCACGATCTTGGCGCCCATGGCGGGCGTTTCCTTGGAATGGCAGACCGAACAGGTGTCGCCACCCTTGGTAAAGGCGCGGGCGCCGCCATGGGTCCTGCCGTTCAAGACCCATTCCCAGGATGCCTGACCCGGATAGAACAGACCGACCTTGGTCGTTGGGATGGCAGACCAGTCGATCGCGGCACCCGGCCCGTCGCCGGCGGTGTCGTCCGGGGTGCCCTGCGCCTCGGTGGTGGCGCGCTCCACGGCGGCGGCGATGCGCGCCGCGACGGCCTCTTCCGCGGCCTTCTCTGCTGCGGCGGCGCGCTCGGCCTCTTCGGCCTCGACCTTCTGGATGTATTCGAGCCCCTCGATGAACGAGGCTGGCACCTTCTTGACATGTTCGGGCCTCGGCGCCTCCAGAGCTTCGAGT